>JANTFG010000047.1 GCA_024763555.1 Thermoanaerobaculales bacterium | reverse complement strand
CGACTGGGTATCGTGGAAGACGATATCCAGGATGCAGTGGCGTGGGCTCGTCGGAAATGAAGGCTCGTGTCGTCCTTGATACGAATGTTGTTCTTTCGGCTCTGGTCTTCACGAATGGGCGCTTGAGCTGGATTCGACGGGAGTGGGTTGGGGCTTTCATTCCTCTCGGGTGTCGGGAGACTGTTGCAGAGCTGCTTCGCGCTCTGTCCTACCCGAAGTTCAAGCTGCTCCCTGGGGATCGCGAGGAACTCCTGGCGGATTACCTGCCCTATCTCAGGATTCTGGAGAGTCTCACGGAAACAGAGGATTTGCCAAGTTGTTCAGATCCGGCCGATCAGGTCTTTCTTGAGTTGGCCAGTGCCGGGAAGGCGAGCTTTCTCGTGACGGGCGATAGGGCTCTGCTTGAGTTGGATGGTCGATGCTCCTTTCGGATCGTCTCGCCGGGAGCATTTGCTGGAGCCCTGGAGAAAGATTGAAGCGACTGATGCCGAGATGGTTTCTGCTGTGCATCACAGTGTGAGCGCCGTCCGGATTACCGAGGGAACACAGGAGACCGGAACGAAACACAAGACGCAAGAACACATTATCTCGCAAAGGACGCCAAGCTTCGCCAGGGTAGGGCAGGAAGGCAAGAACACAAGACACAGTTTTTCACGCAGAGATCGTGGAGATACACGGGAGGACAGCGGCATTCAGGTCCCAGCTGCTTCGCAGCCACCACCGGCAGCTACTTCGTCGTCGAAATACAAGCTCTTCTCCTGCAAAGGCATCAACCGGCGATCCGCTTCCGCTGGGAACGGACCCGGGGCCGGAATGCCCCATAACACAGAAGACAACACAGAAGACAATTCCTCTCACAGATTTTGGTGCGGTTGAGATGTCTCTGCCTCTGCGTTTATTGTCTTCTTCTTTATCCGTGAAATAGGCGAAATTCGTGGTTCCTTTACTGTCTTTCCGTGGGGATACGGATTTGGTTCATCGACAATTGACGAGCATGACGGAGGCTTGTAATATTCTGGTATGAGGATGACAGCGGAGACACTACTCGCCGAAGCGCTCGAAATGCCCCCGCATATGAGGGCCTTTGTGGTCGAGAGGCTGATTGAGAGCTTGGATATTGGCCCGGAAGTGGAGTTGTCAGGCAAGTGGCGTGAGGTAATCGCCGGCCGTTGTCGTGAAATGGACGAGGGTACTGTTGAACTCCGCGATGCTGATGCAGTCTTCGCAAAGGCGTTTGCCGAATTGGGATGAACTTGGTTCAATTTCATCCTGATGCTGAGGACGAGATGGTCGAGGCGGCGGCATGGTACGAGAGGCAGCAGGCTGACTTGGGCAAACGCTTCCTTGCTGCCGCTGATGCTGAGGATGGGTCTGTTGCCGTCGCTGAATCTGTCACTGCTTCTGTCACTGACACCGATAGCCAGCGGACATTTCCGAGTATTCGACTCCCCGCCCCGTTTCCGTGGTCGCAAGGCCGGCAACAGGATCTTCGGCTACGGCTTTGAAAGTGGGGATACCGGATCCTGGCAGGCTACCTTTACGGTATAGCTCTCAAAATGATTGAGAGTTGGAAAATGCCTGTCGCTGCGCTGGTAGAAGCGGCGCCCCGCCGCTTTCCAAGGTGTTTGAACGCGGCAAGATGCCGCGTCTACTTTCGCGCGTCGCCCTCCACACCGAGCGAAATCTCGGCGGGATTGTATATGGGACCTATAGGTCGTATGAGTCCTGTGCGTTCATGTCTGCTTCTCTCTTCACCCTTTACTCCCTCACTCTTCACTCCACGCAGGGCGCAGTTCCGGCGTGGCCATCGAGCCTCGGGGTGGGCGCCGCTCTGCTCTCACAGTCCTGTCATATTTCTGTAATCTCTCAGCGACATGCGCAATACATAGTAGTCTTGAAGAGGAAACCGCTGGAGGTTGCCATGAGAACCGGAAAACTGAATCGTCGAAACGGGATTTCTGCTGCGGTCGTGTGTCTTTTTCTTGGAATCATCGTCGGGATGCCGGGGGCTCTTCGAGCTGTAGACTATCCTGGGGTGGCCTCGGCGCCGGGGGCGAATGGAACGCAGTGGAACTCTGAGGTCTTCCTCTTCAATCCTGAAGGCTCGGCGATCACCGCAACTCTTCGGTTGTATCCCAGGGGCGGCTCTGATGCCATTGCGGAAAAGAGCTACGGCATGGCTGCCGGAGAAAGCCTCAGCATGGAGGATCTCTACTCCGAACTCGGCACAGGTTCCGGCACGCCTCAGTCTTGATGCCGGAATCACGGCGGTTCCGGTTTTTGATCCGCCTCCGGGTGTGTTCTCAGGAGCGATTGAAGTTCATCTCAGCTCGGCAACTCGGGGGGCGCGAATTCACTACACGGTGGACGGCAGCACCCCGACTGAGGATTCCCCGGTATACGAGGGAGAGGCGATCCGGGTGGAGAATCATGTCAGCGGCGCGAACGACCCTGATCCGGAGGACGACTATGAGCCCTTGACCACTGTCAGTCTGAAGATCCGGGCGATGGCAGAGGCAGACGGGATTGAAACCGGTCCGGAGGTGGTGGCCGACTACGTCATCGATACCGTCGATACCAGTTTTTATGTACCCTACGATCCCTTGCCGGAGGCGGGTGGCGCCAAGCACTGCCTCGATATCTACCAGCCTCACGGGAAGACCGGAAGGCCTGTGCTCTTCTTCGTTCACGGGGGTGCGTGGAAACAGGGCGACAAGAACATCTACACCGAGCTGGGCAATACCTTTGCCGGCTACTACGGTTTTACGACGGTGATCATCAGCTACGAAATTTCCACCGATCCCTGGAACGCCGTCTTTCCGGAGCATATCAACGATGTCGCCGATGCCTTCGCCTGGACCGTCAATCACATTGCGGATTACGGGGGCGATTCGGAGCGGATCTGGATCTTCGGTCAGTCGGCCGGGGGGCACCTTGTGTCGCTGCTGGCAACGGATTCCTCTTACCTCGAAGCGCGCGGTCTTTCGACGGCAACGATACGCGGGGTCATCAGCATGAGTGGGACCTATGATCTTAATGATCTGGTGCAGTATCCCCTCAATCCTCTCGGTATCTCGCCGGAGGAGATCCTTCAGTACAAGGCCCTCATGGTGAAGGTTTTTGGGAATTACGACGAGGTTACGATGAATGCCTACTCGCCCTCTGAGTTCGTTGGTGGAGGACAGCCGCCCTTCCGCCTGATCTGGGCATGGGACGATATGCCCGGTTTCCCGGAGGAGGGGCAGCGTTTCTTAGATCAGCTCTCCTCTTTTGGGGGCCTCGCCGTAGATTCCTTATTGCTCGAGGAATCCGATATTCCGCAGGCCGTGCTTGATCTTGATCTCGGCGGGCACTATGAGGAGATCTACGCCATCAATACCAGAGACTGGGACAGCCTCTCAACTCGGGCCGTCGCGAGCTTCATCGATCCGACGGTCCCCTTTCAGAGTCCGTAGGCCGATACCGCGGCCGGGCATTTTCAAGCAGGGTACTCAAAGGGCGCGGAGGCCCCCGCCCGAAACACGAAAGGCAGAACACATTTTTCCCGTAGAGATCGCGGAGCCCGCAGAGCGCGGGCCCTCGGTCATGAGCCTGATTCTCAGTCGATGCTGACGGAAGCTCTACTGTCGGAGAGCGATCTTGTACAGCAAAGACATCAGTCAGCAGACCATTTTTCTCGTCTGAGAGCCTGTCCAAAGACAACGATGCCTTTTCCTTGAGTTCGGCTCGACCTCAATCGTGAAATTCTCAATGTGGCCCGAGCTGTACCTCCGCTTCCCCTCAATCGGGCAAGGCGAATCTGCAGCACATCTGCACGCCTGAACCGGAGAACTATTCATGGCTGAACCATTATCGTGCGGCGGCTCGTCCTTCGGGCAGACGCGGCAGAGGAGGCGGATTGATGATCGAGTCCCAGAAATCGCATTTCTCGGTGCGGATTCCGTTTCCGGTCTCGATTGGGATGTCCAGTTCCATGAAGAGGTCCTGCCCGGGCTCGTAGGAGGGCCAGGAGGGGGGCTCTGGAATACTGGGTACGCCGGTTGCGGCGAAACTCGTCCACAACTGGAGGATCGAGGTTTCGAGTTCCAGGTCTGCCGCTCGGGGATAGTAGCCATCCATCTCTTCCAATTTCTGAAAAACGAAAAAGAGTTCGAGACCGTGAAAAGCACCGTATGGGCCCCACCAGGGGCCATCGAGACCGTGAGTAAAGAAGTAGCGGTAAACTGGCTCGTCTTGCCCTCCCGCTGCGTCCGAAGCGAAGCGCCGTGTCGGGCAGACAAACTGGGGATCGCTGATAAACGCGGAGTAGGCATCGGTGCCGGTAGCATATCCTCCGGGACCGACCGGATACAACTCAAGGGCATGCTCGATAACGGCGCCTCCCCAAGGCGCTAGAATGGACCTGACGAGGGCTTCATAGGCTGCTTCGCTGAGTTCGGGTACGTAGCTCCTCATCTCATCCGAGTTGGCGCCGACGACAAAGGGTAGATGGTTGAAATGCCCGGCAGCGAGAGCCTCGGCTGGATCCTCCGGTAGGACCCAACCGTCCACGGTCGGCCCGAAATAACTGCTGACGATGCCATTGCTGATGGTTCCGTTGCTATCGACGAGATCGACCGCCCGGACGAGTTCCTCCGCGCTGAGATTGTGGAGGCACTCGCCGGCTGTTTCAGTCGATGGACAGCCTGCCGCCTCGGCAAAAGCTATGCCCTCTGCGGCTCGTTCCGCGGCGGACTCGGCCCGATTGCCGCCGCTTTCCATAAGGGCGCGCGAAAAGAGACCGCCGGCCAGCGGTGAAACCAGCTGCATGAGGGTGTCGGTGGCCCCGCCGGACTCGCCGAAGAGGAGGACCCTTTCAGGGTTGCCGCCGAATGCCTCAATATTGGATTGCACCCATCTCAGAGCGGCCTGCTGGTCGAGAAGGCCGTAGTTTCCCGAGGTACCCTGGAGGCTCCCTCTACTCAGTGCCGGATGCACGAGGAATCCGAGGGCCCCGATCCGGTATTGTGTCGTCACCACAACGACGTTGCCGCGCAATGCCGGCAGTCTGCCGTCGTAGAGACGAGTTCCGGCCTGGACGACCGAGCTTGATCCGGAGACATTCCCACCACCGTGAATGAAGAACATCACCGGCAGAGAGCCGGGGGCGGCATTCTCAGGCGTCCAGATATTGAGGTAGAGGCAGTCTTCCCCCCCGAATGCGGTTCCATCCTCCTCCTGGGGGCATGCGACCGGCCAGTTCGTAGCGTCCAGTTCTCCCGACCAGGGAATCGGCGGCTGGGGAGCTTGCCATCGGAGTTCTCCCGTAGGCGGTGCGGCGAAAGGAATTCCCAGAAACTCGTTGACGCCGTCGAGGTTTGAACCCACGACAATCCCCGACTGAGTACTGACGAATGGAGTACTCTCTCCGGAAACTGTTCCGGCGCCAAAGGTGAGGATGAACGAAATGCACAAGTTCATACAACGGACCACAATCCTGCTCCTCACCACCGCCATGTTGAGTCGGGGCGGTGGATGCCATGACTTAGACGTTCCCATTCTCGTGTAAGTTGACTGCTTGTTGCTCGGTGGAATGATGAATGCCGGGGATCGTTTCTGCTGAGTCCGGAACCACGCTGATTTCGGCGATGCCCGTGTTTCGGAGCGCCTCTTCCGTTGCGGCCATGGCCTCATCCTGGCGTCGGTGGAGCGGACAGAGCTGATCATGATGCTCGGAATCTCTGTTTTTGTCATTGGTCTCAAGGCCGGATGGTCGGTAAACGGACTCCGCTCCGAGGACTGATCTTCTGAAGCCTCCCCGGTGAAACACACGGGCTGAATGGGGAAATGATGCCCCCGAATCTCCAGGAGATTCGGGGGTTTTCTGTCCGGCACGGCCGGCGGGCAGGGCTTCGGGAAGGATTTTCGCCGAGCCTCTTCAGGGTGGGGGATACAGCTCAGTGCTGGTTGGAAAGATAGGTTCCGGCGAGACGTCGAACCTGGGGGTCCTTATCCTCCAGCATTTTCTCAGCAAGCGCTTCTCCGTCGCTCCCCTTGAAGAGCCCGAGGAGATCGGCGGCCTCTCTGCGAATCTCAGGCCAGGCTGAGGCGTAGAAGTTCTCGACAAAAGGAAATGTCTCGGATGCGGGGATATTGCTGGTTGCAATCAGGGTATTAAAATGCTCGGCCGATGCCAGCCGGCTCAGAGGGTCGCGGCGGAGTGCCGCATCCAGGAAGAGCTTCCTGCAGGATTCTTCCTTATGGAGGGCGAGGGCTTCAGCCGCGAGGCTTCGGATTGTTCCGCTCCTGTCGTCGAGACTGGAAGCGAGTTTTCCACAGATGCTCGGAGGCGCCAGGGCCAGAAAGGCGGTCATGATCTGGATCTGATCCTGGTTGAGACTCTTGTCCTGAGATGAATTGATGATTCCAAAAAAGCTCTCTGCAATCTGATCTTCTTCGAGACGGGAGAGACAGCCGGCGGAGTGCACAAGATCCAGAAAGTTCTTCCCCTGCGCCAGCGTCTTGAGGTAGTTTCCCTTCTCGGTTGGGCTGCACCTCCCTACCGATTTCGCCGCCGCGGCAACAGCCCCGATTTCCATCTGTTTCTGTTTCCTGAGTTGGAGCCGCTCGGCAATGTCGTAGGCAGGACCGGATGGCGTGAGTGTCGAAAGAACCACCATGACGAGGGTGAGAAGGAGACCGGCGCCCCAGAGGAGAGTCTTCCTGGTTGATCTGTGTTTTTCCTTCTCGGCCGGTGATCGAATAATTCTGGTCTGGCCGCTAAGTTCCAGCTCGTCACGCAGGTTGCTCTTCTCAGATTCCTGAGCGATTCTTCTGAGTTCTGCATCGATTTCCTCGGGAGGAAGCCGCTCGAAGCCGAGTCTCTGGAGTTTCTCCAAGAGATCCCCGATGTCTTCAGCGTCCCAGACAGCGCGTCGCCTGATCTGTTTCTTCTGCTGGAGAAAGACTTCGAGGTGTGCCCTGGCCTTGGAGAGCGGCTGCGGTCTCGGATCCGGTTTCCAGTCGAAATACCACGCCCTCACGGTGCCGTCCGAGGAGGCCGAATAGCATCGCTGTCCACTCGCCGGAACGGCGACGGAGAGTACCCTGGATTGATGTTTGGAATGTATGGCGAGGCGGCGCCGGATCCTGAGATCCCACAGCTGAACGTTTCCGTCAGAATCCCCGGTACAGACAAAGTGGTCATCCCCGATCAGCGACAGGCATTCAATGGCATGGCCTGATTCGAGCCTTTGGATGATGCCGCCCGTTCTCGGGTTCCACAGGATGAGGTTTCCATCGATTCCTCCGGAGAGAAGCCTTCGACCATCCCCGGTCCAGACTACGGCACGGACGGCTCCCGAATGCCCGGAAAGAGAACTGACGGCAAATCCCTGTCTCAGGTCCCAGATGAGAATTCCATCCTCTCCGCAACTCGCGGCAAGATCGCCGGAGGGGTGGACGGTGCCGCCGAAAACTTCTCCGGAATGCCCTTCAAGAATTTTCAGACAGACACCGGTCTCCGTGTCCCAGTAGCGCAGTGTCTGATCCGCCGAGGCGCTGAGGAAGAAGGCGCCGTCAAAACGGTAGTCCAGGGCGTGGATCTGGCCTTCGTGTCCCGGAAAGGATTGGATCAGAGAATTGTTGAGAAGATCCCAGAGATGGACCTCATTCTCGAGTCCGCCGCTCAGTGCCTGATCGCCGGAGGGAGAAATTGTCACGGTCCGCTCGGCCCAGCCCTCCTCTGTCGAAAGTTCCAGTTCTGTTCCCTGTCGGTGGAGGCGAAGCTTTCGGTCCCCTCCGGCACTGAGCACGGTCTTGCCGTCTGAAGAGACCGCGACGCTGTGGATGGGGACATCATGTTCTTCGAGTCGATCTTCCTCCCATGTAGATCTCAGGCTTTCCCTGGGCAAGCGCCGGTTGAGTTTCTCGCTGAACTCAAGGAGTTCGGGCATTTTTTCGAAGCCCGGGATGCTTCGGGCGGATTCCAGGGCGGAGAGAACACCATCGAAATTCTCCTCTTCAAGCTCTCTTCGGGCCACAGTGAGATGTCTTCGGAAACTCCGCGACTTCGTCTCCATCTCACTGACGCTGATTGGCGACGCGATCGCCCAGTTCGGAAGCCAGCTTGGTTTCTCTTTCAGGTCAATGCGCTGGATCTCACGGACTCCGGCAGCCACAACAACATGAGAGAAGTCCGGGAAGGCCGCTCCGGCTTGAATAGGCTCCTCGAAAGAGATGCAGGCGAGGCTTCGATCCGTCGTCAGGTCCCAGAGGCGGAGGCTTCCGTCCTTGCTGCCTGAAATGAGGTGGCTGGACTGATCGTTCAGGGCGAGGAAACTGATGGCGGCGCTCTGGCCCCTGAAGCTTCTCGGCAGGCCGGGAGACTTGAGGTTCCAGAGACTGATCCTGCCCTCTTCACTCCCGAGGGCCGCATAGCGCGCTCCGTGGGAGATGTCGAGTGAGCTGACCAGTCCACCCCCGGTGCTGAGGCGACGGATCGTTGCTCCCGTTTCAAGGTCGATGAGCAGAGCTGAGCCGCTGCTTCCTCCAACGAGTGCTGTTCTACAGTCTGCCGCAATGGTCGTTTGTGTCAGATAGCCGATGTCTGTCGGAATACTCTTGGTCAGACTGCGATCCTCGAGGTCCCAGACGTAGAGTTGCCTTGAGGTGCCTGCGCCGAGGAGCTTCCTCCCATCGGCACTGATCGCCAGGTCATTGAGGAAGCCGGAATGTGGTGTGAGTCGTGAGAGGACTCGTCCATTGTCCATTGATAACGCCGTGACGGCCTCGACCTCCGTGGCGATCCAGACGGCCTCCCGCATCATGTCCAGGGTCATGCTCCGGGGTCGGGGGCCGCTGAGCTTGAAGATATTCCGGATTCGGCCGGAATCCAGATCCCAGATGACAATCCGGTTATCGTACAGCAGGCCCAGGCCGAGCGTGTTGTCCATCGAGATCTCGAGCCGGACGACCCTGGCGCCCGGAATTTCCAGAGGATTTCGTGGGATTTGTCCGGGCATCAGCCGGGCCGCAGCGCCCCTGATATCTTTCGGAAGATCAGGTTGCCGGCGAAGAGCTGCAGCCATCAATCGTTGTGCTGCTTCTGCTTCCCCGAGTTTTTCTTGTGACAATGCATAGGCGACGAGAAGTCTGGGGTCGTGTCGAAGGGCGCCTCCGCATCGACCGAGAACGGACACTGCCTCTCTCCAGAGGGCTTCCGAGACACTTTCTCCTGTGATCCCTTCAGTGGATCGTGCCGACCCGCCTGTCGAACGCGCGTTTTCTCTGGGAGTTTTCTGCTCGATCCGGATGGCTTTTGCGCAGAGACCGAGGGCGTAGTCCAATGCGACTCGACTGTTGTTGCCGGAAGCCTCAAGACAGTACTGGAGGATTTCAAGTGCCCGATCCCATGTGCCGAGCAGCAGGAGGAGTCGCGCGACCAGCACGCCTCCCCTCCAGTCGGTGCTCCTGCTCCTGTCAATGTCGGGGAGAGAACCGAGGGAGGCGCTCGTCTCGTCGGCGCTTGCGCCCCGGACCCATCTGAAGAGCGTCAGGTTGTAAATTGCTTCACGATGGTGCGGGTTGATCCGGAGTGCTTCCTTCCACGCGTTTTCGGCCTGGAATTCTCTTCGGAGACTCTGATAGGAGACCCCACGGTTGTTCAGACTGTCAGCCAGCAGCCGGGATGCACGGGGCCTGGGTCGAGGATACTTCTCTCTGCAGAGCCTGGCATAGATCTCGCGGAGTTGCTCTCCGATGGCCTTGAAGCTCTCCGGACGTTGATGCGCCTCCTTCTCGAGGCATTGCAGCATCAGAGCTGCGAGTTCCTGATCGAGTTGGGGGTTAAGGCTGAGCGGGTTCCGAGGCGCTGAGGAGAGATGCATTTCCTTCCAGCGCGTCAATTGGAGCTCCGGGCGCCCCTTTTTCTCTTCGACGCTCAGGGCGAAGGGCCTGAGACCACAGAGTATTTCAAAGAGGATGGCGCCGAAAGCATAGATGTCTGCCGAGGCCTGGGCGAAGTGGGCCCCTCTCCATTGCTCCGGCGGCATGTAGGGAGGGGTGCCCATCACCGAGCCCCCCATCGTGACCGTTCCCCAGGCGCCCGGCAGGGTCAGAGAACTCTCGCCGGCATTCTCCTTTTCGCCCGCATTCTCCTCTGCGATCTCCGTTTCGGAGCTGCGGCCGACAAGACCGAAGTCGGTGACTCGGGCGAGACCATCGGAACCCAGCAGGATGTTGGCCGGCTTCAGATCTCGGTGAACGATCCCCTGGTGCTCAACACCGGATGCATCTTTCCAGAGAAATGAATGGGCGTGCTCCATCCCGGAGGCGATCTGAATTGCAATGTCGAGTTTTTCCGCTTGACCGCGTTTTTTTGCGAACTTCAGCCAGGTTCTCAGACTTCCGCCGTCGACGTATTCGATAAAGAGCCTTGGATAACCTGCAAGCTCGCGGAGGTAGAAGGCAGTGCAGATATTCGGATGGAGGCCGAGGGCAATCCAGGATTCGGCTTCGCGGATGAAACGGGTCCGTCCACTGGCGGAGGCGAGAACCTTTGGCAAAGGTGTCTTGACTGCGAGTTCCAGTCCCAATTCCCGGTCAAAGACGAAGGCGACCTCGCCCATTCCGCCTCGGATGACCTGCCGCACCTCGTAGCGGCCCTCTACCGTCTCTCCCTCTTTCCACTGTGTCATGACTCTTGAAGGGCGAGCAGTGTCGGTTGTGACCTGAGTGGGAGGAGGCGCCTCTTCACCGGAATCCGCCTCCGTCAGGGGAACGGCGGAAACCGAGGTCTCAGGCTCGAAGTGAGCTGAAGATTCGAGGAGAGTCTCCGGCGCATTTTCGAGTTCATAGATGAGGTTTCTTGTTGCGTCGTGCCCAGGGTTCAGCTCCAGAGCACGGTGGGCCGCCTCAAGGGCATCGCCGAATCTCCCCTCCCTCTGAAAACAGACGGCGCTCCAGTACCAGCCGGGGGCATCCCCGGGGTTTTCTCGACGCCACTCTTTGAGTAACTCGGCTGCTTTCTTCCAGTCTTCCTCCTGGATCGCACGTTTCAGGGGGCCGGAGGTCGTCATCGGAAGGCCCCTAACTCTTTTCGGAATTCCCGGGCGCTCCCGAAGCGTAGCTTGACATCCTTGACGACGGATCTGTCGATGATGCGTGCCATCGCCGGATCCAGGTCCGGACGCTTCTCAAGAATCGGGATCGGCGGGTCGTCCAGGATGATCTCCACCGGATTTCGAACCCGTTGCCCTTTCGGAGTTGCGCCGGGAGAGAAATCAACGGTGTAGGTCCCGGTCAGCATGTAGTAAAGGCTGGCCCCGACGGCGTAAACATCGGCAGAGGGCTTGACGAAGCGGTAGTTCAGAATCTGTTCGGGAGGCATGAACATCATCGAGCCGGCGATCTCGCCCATTCGTGTGAAGTCAAAGATCGAATTCCCTGCGTCTTCATAGCTCTTGGCGAGACCGTAATCCGTAATCTTGGCTCTCCAGTTCTCATTCGTCAGGGGCCGGCTGAGCAGAAAATTCGCAGGCTTGAGATCCCGGTGGATAAAACCGTGGGCATGCAGTTCCTCCAGACCGTCGAGAATGTCGAGAATGATCCTGAGGGCGATGTGCGCGGGGAGTGGCCCCCTGAAGGCTTGTGACACCAGGTGGTGTGCGTCCCCACCGGCCAAGTACTCCGAGGCGAAGAAATAGCTGTCCTCGTGACGACCCCGTTCGATGATTCGCACGAGATTTGGATGAACGAGCATCGACTGTACGGCCATCTCACGGTCGAACATCTTCAGCGCCTTGTCGTCGCGGGCCGCATCCGGAAGGATGGTCTTGACTGCGGCCAGCCGGCAGGTGGGTTCGTGTACGGTCTTAAAGACGACGCCCATGCCTCCCCGGCCCAGTTCACGGAGGATGCGATAGTCGCCGATCTTTTTCCCCGAGGCAGCGCCGACAAACTCCTGCCGGGCGCAATTCAGGCAGAGGTAGAGAGATTCCGGCAGCCTGGAAGCAAGACCGTCCCGATTGGCTCGGGCCCCGATGTCCTTCGAGCATCTCCCGCAGAGGAATTTCTGATCTCCATTCTCGGAGTCTTCAGCCTTGATCCGGATGGTCTTCGGAATGGCTGCCTGAGTCACGGCGGGGCCGTCGCCCTGAGAGGTCGGGTGAGCGATCTTGGATTCCCTGCCCGCCTCAAGATGGAACTTCAATACTGTCCTGCCGACTCGGATCTCGTCGCCGTCCTTGAGTTCATGTCGCCTGACGGGAACACCGTTGACGAATGTCCCGTTGCGACTCTCGAGGTCCTGCAGCAGACAGCGGGGAGGCCGAAAATCTAAGAGACAGTGAGTTCGGGAGATTTTTCGATCGGCCCGGGGGTCCAGGACGAAATGTGCTCTTGGGGATCTGCCGACGAGAAAGGAATCCGCGTGGTCAAAATCGAATCGTCTGCCCTTTTCCGGGCCCTCGATCACGAGGAGGGACATTTTCATGTGGAGTCCCCGGCTGAAATCGAAATGCCCGTGATGGCGCATCGAAGCTGAGAGCCGCTCTTTTCAAAGGGGATGAGGCAGAGTTTGTGAGAAAGTGGCTGGATTTCAACTTTGAGCGAGGCGAGACGGTCCGGTTGTTCCGCCTCTTCCTCGATGATGAGATATCTCAGCAGGATCAGGGCATCGGAGAGTTCCAGCCTTCCTCCCCGGCAGGGCTCGTTCGGAATCTCAGAAATACTCTCCTCAGTATTGGATAAACCTCGGCTCAGCCGGGAAAGATCCCGAAGCTTGAGGTCGAAAGCCGGAAGAAGAAATTTTCGTCGGGTTGTGGATGAAGCACTCCGGCGTCCCCCGAAAAGTACTCGATCTGCAATTGAGATATCCGCTTCGATCTTCCAGGCGGGTTTCCAGATTTCCGCCCGACGGCCGGCGGCAGGTAGAAGCGCAGTTGTTTGAAGGATCTCGAGACCCTCATCGGCGAGGATGGCGCCGGCGCCGCAATGGGTACAGAGAAAGAGAATATCGGTCGGATCACCCTTCATCGCCGATCCGCAGGAGGGACAGTGGAGGTTGATCAGCCGGAAATCCATCACCTGATCCCGAATCTCTTCAAATCGGCACTCGAAGGCATGATCGACTCAGCCTTTCTCGGGAGCATGCCGTCGCCTTCCTCGATGACACCGCCCCGTCGGAATTGTGAAAAACCCCATTTGACGATTCCAAAGAGCATCAGACCCAGAATAACAAGACCGGCCAGGGAATGTTCGGAACGGAAAAGAGAGCCGAAATGCTGCAGGATGCTCGTGCCCAGGAAGGCGGCTCCGGCACAGGATGAGACCAGTGCGAATGCCCTCCAGAGATCATTGCCCGGCGCCTTCCCGTAGGAGAGGTGCCCGTCTTCGGCATCGATGAGACTCTGGTAGGTCCTGCCGCGAAATGAGTAGCGGAAAACCCACAGAGGATAATAGATCAGGTGTCGCCTGCGCCTGATGGCGGCAATCCAGGCAAAGCTCGTGTGTTGCGGTTGTGAGGCTGTCTGAGTTTCTGAAAGAGCCGATGCCTCAAGTTCAAGGGCACTCTCTTCAGCGGCGCGACTGGGGCGGAAGATCATGCCGCGTTTTTTGAGGGCTTCTTCATCCAGGGGAAGGAGCTCATCCCCGGCCAGGTTGACACGCTGCACCCCGAATTCCGACATATGGGCCGCCGCGAGAGATCGGTCAACGCTCTTCTCAATGCGGGTTTCGACGGGGACCTTCACGGTGACCTGGCGGTTGCCTCTCTTTTTCTGTTTCTCGTTGTAGCCGAAAATCCAGCCGATCAGGTCGAATTGCGAGCGGACAAAGGGGAAGAAGGCCAGGAAAGCCTCTTCGACCTTTGCCTCTTTCTTCAGTGCGGGGTTCTTGCGGACTCCCTTTTCCATCCAGGCCCGGAGGACCCCTTCGGCCTCGTCGCGGCGATGACGGTCGAGGACCATCAGACGACGAATTCCCCGCCGTCCCAGTACGGCCTGAGGAGTGCCGCAGTAGTTGCAGACGATGTTGGTCAGTCCCGCTTCAACCTCCAGGCTTCCCCCGCAGGAGGCACAACTGAGCTTGAGAAATCGAGCTTTCCCTTTGATGCGGGCGTCGACGGAAGCCCCTGCTTGTCGGGTTTCCTCGGCCCCCGGAATCGGTGGAAGAGAGGGCAGGGGGGGCAGGGAAGGAGTTTTGGGCATGATCTGTCAGACCTTCCTGCTGACGAGCCAGGCGACCGCAATAATGGGAATGGAGGAGATGAGATAGACACCCGCCTTGACGAAGAGGTTGGAGAAGATGAAGCCCTCGATGCCGAAGACGATGAGTGCGAGGGCGGCGACCCCATAAAAGGGTGCCTCGGCCTTGGCGGGGAAGCTTGCCGGGAAGACCCGACCGGAGACTGCATCGACCGCGGCCTGCCAGTGGCGTCCCTTCCAGCTGTAGCTCATCCGGTAGATGGGGAGGTGATAGAGAAGAACCCGATCAATACCATCTTCCTCAAGTTTCAGCCACTTCCGGGCGGTGTCGACCGGGATCTCCGCCTCGACGATCGGGGCATCCCCACTGAGTTCCTGAGAAAATCCCCGAGTCTCTCCAGGGGGTAGTATGAGCCGTTGTAAACCCTGGAGAGACGAGGGCGCAGCAGGCGAGAGAATCAGGTTCTCTTCTCCTTCTCGCCGCACTGAAAAGGCCCAGAACGGAAAGTACTCGAGACGAATACTCTCGATCTCCGCTTCCCGATCAAGCCCGGCAACGGTTTCGGTGCCTGCCATGAATCGCCGGAGGTGATGGGGCGCCTCTTCGGCGCTGATTGTTGGAAGCATCATTTCCCTGATGATGCTTCCCCGGGTGTCGATTGCCAGCGCCGTATCGCAGAAGGGACAGCGCGTCAATCGAAGCTCGGCCGAGGCCTCAAAATTTGCGCCGCACTGACTGCAGCGGATGATCATCGGCTATTCGATTTTGGCGCCGCATTCGGGGCAGAACCTGGCCCCTTCCGGTACCGGTTTCGAACAGGATGGACAGAGGTGCCCGGTATGCTGTTTTGCGCCGCAGTTCGGACAGAACTTGGCGCCTGGAGGGACGGCATGACCGCATTCGGAGCAGAAGGAGCCTCCCGCTGCCGCCCCGGCCGCCGCAGCTCCGGCGCCGGTCGCAGCCCCGGCTGCGGCAGCTGCAGGCGTAGCCTGGCTTCCCGCTGCTCCCTGTCCGGCCTGCTGCATGGCCTGGGAGATCATACCCGGCATCATTGCGCCGAATCCGGCGCCGAGCCCGAGTCCCATCCCCGCCCCGGCGGCGCCTCCGCCTTCACCACCGGCCTGGGCGGCATCCTGGACGGCCTGGGCCGCCTTGAACTGCATGTAGGTCCCCATGTCACCGATCGCCCCCATGGCGGCACGTTCGTCGATCTTGGCCTGGACCTCATCGGGCGGTGTGATGGAGTTGATGTAGAAATCGGTGAGATCGACGCCGTATTTGGCGAAGTCTTCCGCCAGGCGGGCCTTGCCTGCCGTCCCGAGTTCGTCGTAGTACTTTGCCAGATCGAAGATGGTCTTGAGGGTTTCGCCCAGAAGATCGTTGAGCCGGGAGACGATAATGTCCCGGTAGAAATCCTTGAGACGGTCCGTATCATAAAGGCCCTGAGAGCCCACAACCGTGTTGATGAAGAGCTGCGAGTCCGCGATGCGGTAGGCATAGTTCCCGAAGGCGCGAAGCCGCACCATGCCCAGCTCGCTGTCTCTGAAGGCGACGGGCTCGCGGGTTCCCCATTTCTGATCGATGAAGGTCCGTTTGTTGATGAAGACGACGGCGACCCGGAATGGGGAGTCTCCGCCGAAAGGCGCTCCGATGACCTTCCCCAGCAGCGGGATATTCTGGGTGGCCAGGGTGTGGCGTCCCGGTCCGAAGACGTCCAGCGCCCGCCCGTCCCTGAAAAGCACGGCTTCCTGCGATTCCTGGACGACGAGCTGGGCGCCCAGTTTGATTTCCGCGCTCCCGCTGGGTGGATAGCGGTAGATGATCTCTTCACCGGAAGGATCGTAATGCTGAATAACCTCAAGATTCAATCCCATCATCGAACTCCTTTGTCAGTGATGTCTTCAACGCAGCGCTTGCGTTCGTCAAAGAGTCTGTCTGCACTTTCAGCGGCTTCCAGGAGATCTCCCAGTTCCCGGCCGGCCTCCGCCGATGGGAGCCGACCAATGTCGCCGCAGAGTTCGTCGACCGTCTCCATCAGCTGCAGATCGAAATGATAAAGAGCTTCCAGCTCGGCTTCCCCAATCTTGACGGCGTCAAAGAAGCCGGCCGTGCCGTAGTCGGCATGACGGATCCTGTTGGCGATTCGGTCGAGGAGTTTCTCCAGACTCGAGGCGAGGTCCAGATTGTCCAGCCGCCCACCCTTGCTCCAGTCCCGGATCTTCCACTGAAGTTCATGTCGGCCGCGGTCCAGTCGCTCCGCAATATACTCCCTTTGTAGTTTGTCGACATCGCGCCGCGTTTCCCGCTCAAGGTATCCGCTGAAGCCCGGGATTTTCTCAACGATTCTCTCGAGCCAGTTGCGTCGGCCTCGGGCCCCTTCCATTCCATCCATCATCTCGTACCCCTTTCAGTATCCTGAGTCACAGATCTCGGAGTGGTTCTCCATGAATTCCGGTGTCATGAACCATCCTACCACTGAATAACGAAGAATTCCGGCCCGCGGTTCCGGAATAATTGGGGTGTGCGGTACTATGGATGAGTCATGACTCGGAGGGATGATGCACATTAACGATATTCTCAAAGTTGCCGCGGATCGGAAGGCTTCAGACGTCCACCTCAAGGTCGGGGCACACCCGGTCGTACGTATTGACGGAAAGCTCCAGCTTCTGACGGAGTTCAAGAGGTTGATGCAGGAAGATACGATTGCGATGGCCTTCTCGATGATGTCGTCCCGGCAGAAAGAGCGTTTCAAGGCAAATCTCGAAACGGATATCGCCTATTCGGTACCGGGATTGGGGCGTTTTCGTGTCAACATCTTCCAGCAACGCGGCTCGGTCGGCCTCGTTCTCAGGCTCATTCCCTCACGAATTCTCAATTTTCGGGAGTTGATGCTTCCACCGGTGATTGAGAAGATCTGTTCGGAGCAGCGGGGTCTCGTTCTGGTGACGGGAACCACCGGTTCGGGTAAGTCGACCACCCTTGCAGCCATGATCGACCAGATGAACAGCCATCGTATCGAACACATCATGACCATTGAGGATCCGATCGAGTTCCTTCATCGGGACAAGAAGAGCATCGTCAATCAGCGTGAGATCGACGTTGACACCAAGACCTTTTCGATGGCGCTGCGCTCCGCGATGCGCCAGGACCCCGATATCATCCTTGTCGGTGAGATGCGTGACTATGAGACGATCGAGACCGCCCTTCTTGCGGCTGAGACCGGCCATCTCGTGCTCTCGACCCTCCATACCCTCGATGCGACGGAGACCGTCAACCGGATTATCTCGGTCTTTCCTCCTCACCAGCAGAAGCAGATTCGCATCCAGCTCGCGGCGGTATTGAAGGCGATTATCTCGCAGAGACTGTTGCCCAGGGCGGATGGTCTGGGGCGTGTCCCGGCGGTTGAGGTTCTGATTTCGACAGGCTATATCCGGGATTGTGTCGAAAACAAGGAAAAGACGAAGCTGATCCGCGACGCCATCAGCCAGGGAACGTCCCAGTACGGAATGCAGACTTTCGACCAATCGCTCTATCTGCTCTACAAGAACGGGTTGATTACTCTTGATGAGGCGCGGCGTCGGGCGACCAATCCCGACGAATTCAATCTCAAGATCCAGGGGATTCAGAGTACCTCAGACGCCTCTCAGGAGGAGATGGACAGCGTCCTGAAGCTGGGTGGCTCGGAAGATCTCGATCCCTTCAGCGAGGAATCTCCCTTTGAGTTCGGAAACGAAGGCGACTGAGAACAACGGGGCGCTGCTGGAGGCTCTGAAGATCCTCTCCCGGAGGGATTATTTTCGTGAGGAACTCCGTCGGAGACTGATTCAAAAAAGCCTCCCGGATGCTGCTGTTGAAGCGGCAATCCAGCGCTGCGAAGAGTTGGGCTATTTGGACGATCAGGCGCTGGCTGTACGTTTCGCGGAGAGCCGGGCCATTCATCGAGGCTGGAGTCCGCTGAAGATTCAGCTTGAACTGAAGAGGCGCGGTGTGGCAGAGAATCTCGCCCGTTCCGCCTCCGCCCTCAAACTCGAACAGAGGGGCCTGGCTCTCAGAAAGGCCCTGAATAAAGCGGAGTCCCGGGCGGCCGAAGGATGGTGGAGGGGTAGAGCCGGACGCCGACCTTTGCTAAGCTCCCTGCTCCGACGGGGCTTCGACGCGGATGAATCGATCAGAGCAGTCGAGGCGCTGGCGGCGGAAAGAGAAGGGCAGCATGATGAAAAGGTTGGCGAGCCGGGAGATCCGGAAGAGTTTT
>JANTFG010000046.1 GCA_024763555.1 Thermoanaerobaculales bacterium | reverse complement strand
CCCTCGGACGACATAGGCTGCGAAGCAGCTGGGGCCGAATGCCCGCCTGCCCTACCTTGGCGAAGCTTGGCGATCTTGGCGTGAGAATGTGTTCTGTCTTCTGTTTCCCTGGGCATTCCGGTCGAAGCACTCAGCTCAGAGAACCACGGCCGCCCCGGCTCCCGCCACCGGCTCCATGCTCCGGTTCCGGATCGCTGTTCCGGCCCCTGCTCCGGATGTGTGGCTCCGCCATCGGTTTCGGCTCCTGTTCCTGCTCCTGCTCCTGCCCCCCGCTCCGGCTCCTATTCCCCGGATTCCCGCTCCGAAGCTTCGTCGGTCCTCAGCAGGAGGAAGCCTGCTGAAGCATGTTGCGGCGTCTGAAGCTCGATTCTCTTCCATCCCGATCGACCGGCTGCCTCCGGTTTTGCTGCCAGGGCGGCAATCTCCTCTTCGTCCTGATTCACGGTGGAGGCCAGGATGCGCCCGTCCGGAAGTACCACGATTGCGGGTTTTTCAAAGGCGGCAAGCAGGGCGAGGATGATCCGCCGCCGCCTGAGTTCTTGTCCCTTTGATTCCTGACGTTCCTCATCCCAGGCGTCGAGAAGGCGGTTAATCGCTTCTGCCAGGAGACCCAGTTCATCGCGCGAGGCTACAAAAGCCCTTCGGTGAGAATGTCCCCGGCGAATCTCGTGGGCCAGTTCGCGCAGCTCATCGAGACGGCTCAGAAGCGATCTTCTCAGCTCCCGTGAGAGAAGTACGAGAGAGAGAAGGGCCAGGATAACCAGGAGCGAGAAGGCCATCGTTCGGATTCTGGTCTTTCGACGAAGCCGGGTATCGACCTGGAGAATCAGTTCCTCTTTCCTCCTGCTGAGTTCTGTGAGATCTTTCTCAATGCTCTCAACCAGAGGAAAAACCTCCAGCGCTCTTGTTTGCGGATTCGCTTCCTCGACCGGCAGTTGAGAGATGATTTTCTGGAGCCGACGGAAGTCCACCTCGATCTTCTCCAGAACCACACGTGATTCCGGGTCGGTTCCGGTTTCTCGGGCCGTCTTCAGGGCCAGCTGAAAGGGCCCGAACCCCTGACTCTCATCGATGCCTTGAAAGCCCGGTTCGGTATATCGACGAAGCAGATCCCTGACCCCGGCATGAAATGTGTTCTCGAGGCCTGTTCTCGCGGAGGGGCCCGCGGAGGAGAGAATTCCGTCCAGCTCGTGCCCCAGTTGGTAGAAACTGACAGCGGCGCCGAGGGCCCCTGCAAGAAGCAGAGCGACGAGGTAGCTATAGCCCAGCAGGATCTGTGTCCGGATTCGCATTCAGGCAAGCGCTCCCAGTTTTTCGATGGCCTCCTCCGCCCCCAGGACTACCATGATATCCCCGGTCCTGAATTGTCTGCGGGGGTCGATGCTGGCGATCACCTTCTCCCCGCGTCTCAAAGCCACTACCGTGACGGAGAAACGTCTGCGGATATCGATGTCCGCGAGCGACTTGCCCATAAAGGACTCCGGCGCCTCGACTTCTGCAAGAACCGCTCCTTCGCCCAGTTCCAGTCGATCAAGTACGGCAGGGGTGGCCAGTTGTTTGGCGAGGCGACGGCCCATCTCTTCCTCGGGATTGATGACCTGGTGAGCCCCGACGGCACGCAGAACCCTTGCGTGGAGGGCGCCCAGGGAACGGGCGACGATCTGGGGAACGCCGAGCTGCGCCAGCAGAGCCGTTGTCAGGATGGATGCATCTTTGGCCTCCACACCCAGAGCAACGACGGCGCAGTCCATTTGATGAACCTCAAGTTCCCTCAGAGCGGACTCATCGGTCGCATCGGCCCTGACGGCGACGACATCCATCTCGTCCGAAACCAGCTGGACCGCGGCCGGATCAATATCGATCGCCAGGACCGACGCGCCGAGGCCGACCAGGGATTCGACGAGCGCCATCCCAAAACTTCCAAGTCCGATGACAACGTATTCTTGAGCCATATCACCCCACCATCAATCGTGTTTCAGGATACTCTACCCGACCCGATCCCCGACGTGCCAGGAGCAGTGCCGCCGACAGTGGTCCGACCCGGCCCAGATACATCATCAGCACAATGATCATTCGTCCCGCCAGATCCAGGTGAGGGGTCGCCCCCAGACTGAGTCCGACGGTTCCGAGCGCTGAGACACACTCAAAAATGAGCGACACGAAACCCTGGTCCTGGGTCATGAGAAGAGCCAGACTGCCGAAAAGGAGTGTGCCGAGGCCAAGGGTGGCGATGGCTGCGCAGCGGAAGAGAGTTTCCATCGGAATCGAGCGTCGATGAATGACGACTCGCGCGCGCCCTGCGGCGGCCGCCGGAACGGCTCCAAGAAGAACCGCGACCGTCGTCGTCTTCAACCCGCCTCCTGTGCCCCCCGGAGAGGCGCCGATCAGCATCAGAACGATCATCATCAGGATGGTCCCGCCTCCGAGGTGGTCGAAGGAAACACTGTTGAAGCCGGCCGTTCGGAGCGTGACGCTCTGGAATACTGCGTTGAAGAACTTCGAGACCGGATCGAGCCCAGAGAGGGCCCCGCCCGATTCGAAGAGCAGAATCCAGATGGTGCCGAGGGCGACGAGGGCTGCTGAATAGCGAAGAACGATCCGAACCTGGAGTTGCGAAACCGGGGAAATCTCACCCCGCAGTCGACTCCAGCCCGCCGCGAGGACCGGGAAACCCAGGCCGCCCAGAGTAATCAGAATCGCAACGGTCATCAGGGTCAGAGAGGATGCGCCAACGAGACTCTCGCTCTTGAGCGCAAAACCGGCGTTGCAGAAGGCGGAAACCGAGTGGAAGCTCCCGTGCCACAGCGACTGGAGAAGCGGAATCCCGGAGGCGTGTTCCGAGGCTGCGAGAACAAGGGCCCCGATCACTTCGAGAGAAACGGTTGAGACGACGACGAAGCCCGCGAGCTTCCGGGCCGCTCGTGTCGTCGTCTGATCCAGTGCCGAGGACAGAGCGTGGGAACCCCTCAGGCCCAGACGCGCCCCGACCACCATGGTTGCGAAGCCGGAGAGCACCATGATGCTGAGGCCTCCGATCTGCATGAGAAGAAGAATGACAATCTGCCCGAAGAGCGAGAAGTCCTTCCCGGTATCAACGACGATCAATCCTGTAACACAGGTCGCTGAGGTGGCCGTGAAGATGGCTTCCGACGGCCTCAGAGAATGAGGCCCCGCCGAGGATGCCGGAAGGGCCAGCAGGAAGCTGCCTGCGGCGATGACGAGAAAAAAACTCAGGCAGGTGAGAATGGCCGGGCGGGAGAGGATGTGCTCAATGATCTCCTCCAGCAGAGGTGTCTCTGAACTCAGAAGCAGCAGGATGCCCAGCAGAGCGACGGAGAGCAGCGAAAGGGACATTTCGGGCCAGAGGACGGTGGTGAGGGCCGCAAGTCCGAGAGCGAGACTCATCCGGGCAGCCCGATTGCCGGCCTTCGAGGCCCGTAGAAGCCAGGGAATACAGAGAAAGAGCGTACTGAAGGCCCAGATTCTCCCGATCATCCCGGCCTGAGAGTTGGCGCCAAAACTCATGGCCATGATCAGGAGGTTTCCCAGAAGGGCGCCGATTACCAGGTGGCGGAGCCCGAGTTCGGGTCCCGCTCGGCCGTCAGGGGTCGAGTCCCTTCCCCTCCTGGCCCGTGGTCGTGGGAGGATCCATCTGGCGATCAGAGTGGCCATCCACAGTAGGGCCAGGGAGCCCAGGATCGGGGCCTTGATCAAGGTGGGGAGCAGAAGACCGAGGTTGAGGGCGGCGGCGGTGAGAGCGATCAGGAGACCGGAGGGGCGATGGCGGAGAAGGGCGAATACTGCCGCTCCTGTGAGCAGGAGCAGTCCGACCTCGATCTCCATCGAGGTGGCTGAAGAGCTGTCGAAGGGTCCCAGGTGGACTGCAAGCCCTCGACGGATGATCAGGGCGAGCAGGCTTGCCGAAGCCAGGCGAGCGGCCTCAAGCCTCATTCGTCTGCTCCCGTCCTGTTCCCTGATGCGCACTCCGAACTCCCTTCTATTCGCCCTCAAGGATACTCCGGTTCATCGAAGAATGAGCTTGAAAAATCGTCCGTACCGAGTTGAAATGGAGTGAGGCTCAGTGGAGGATAGAATGGGAGATTTGCAGAAGGAAACCCTCGATACACAGTACAGGCAGATCGCGATCGTCAGTTTCGCCATGATTGCTTCGGTTGTGATGTACATGATCTTTGCCTGGTTCCTTCCTTTGAAAGCCGGCGATTCTGGAGAACTCGGGATACCCTGGATCGCAATGGCCGCGGTCGGACTCGGTCTGCTCGCAGCAGCACCTATGATTTCACGGATTCTGATGGCCAACCAACCACCGACCGCCGCGGTCGAGGAACGCATCGTGAAATTCAAGGCAGCGACGATCGTGGGATTCGCCCTTCGGGAATCGGCGGCTGTGATCGGCCTCATGATTACAATGCTGACGGGAGATTTCAGATGGGTGGCGGCGCTTGGGAGTCTGACGATCCTCGCGATGCTCCTTGCCTTCCCGAAACGCTCGCATCTGGAGAAGCTCGGACAGGAGACTCCTCCGATCGGTTGAAAGGCTTGATGCGGACAGGAAGGGGCGACGGCCCTTCCGCGATTGTCGATCGCCGGCGGCCGCTTCAAAGATCGGCAGCCCGGCGCCCTCCGGAGCCGCTTTCCTGGAAAGAGAGATCTCAGACGCGTCCTTTATCCGCTCCAGGAACCCACCGCCTTGAGTCGCGGTGCGCCTTCACGGTCCAGAATCCGGTAGGAGATGGCCTCGGCAAGGTGGCGGCTGAGGATCTTTTTCTCTTTTTCCAGATCCGCGATTGAACGGGCGACTTTGAGGATCCGATGATAGGCGCGGGCGGACAGACCCAGACCACGGGAGGCCGCCTCGAGGAGGCGCCTGCACTCCGAATCCAGAGGCGTCCAGCGTTCAACCTGGGCGGGGCCCATCTCGGCGTTCGTCCGGATTCCGCACCCTTCGAACCTGAGGCGCTGGATTTCACGTGCCTCCGACACTCTCAGGGCGATTTCAGAGCTTGATTCTCCCCTCCTTCCGGAACCGAGTTCCTGCCAGGGGATGGCCGGTACACGGATCTGAAGATCCATGCGGTCGGTCAGGGGGCCGGAAAGCCGGGAGCGATAGCGCTGGATCATGGCCGGGGTGCAGGTGCAGTCCCGCTGAGGATTCCCCAGATGACCGCAGGGGCATGGGTTTGCCGCAGCGATGAGCTGAAAACCGGCTGGGAAGCTCAGGCTGGACTGGGCGCGGGCGACGGTCACCATCCGGTCTTCCAGGGGCTGGCGGAGGCCTTCAAGGACATCACGGCGAAACTCAGTAATCTCGTCGAGGAAGAGAACGCCATTGTGAGCGAGAGAGACTTCGCCCGGCTGGGGCTGGGTGCCGCCGCCGATCAGGGCGGCCGAGGAAATCGTGTGGTGAGGCGCCCGAAAAGGTCGGATGGAGAGGAGGCCGGAAGGCCGCGGCACCCTGGTGGAAACCGAGTAGATACTGGTCGTCTCCAGGGCCTCCTCGTCAGCCAGGGGAGGCAGGATTCCGGGCAGGCGTCGGGCGAGCATGGACTTTCCGCTACCCGGAGGCCCGAGCATCAGCAGGTGGTGACCGCCGGCGGCGGCCACTTCAAGGGCGCGTCGGGCGGCCTCCTGGCCGATGATCTCATCGAGATCGGGGTGTGTGGTCTGGACGACCGATGTTTCACCACGATCCTCAATCTGAGGGAGAGTGCCGTCCCGGGCCCATTTGAGGGCATCGCCGAGGAAGTTCAGCGGAACGATTTTGATGCCGGAGACGACCGAGGCTTCGGCTGAGTTGGCCCCGGGAAGAACGATGCGCCGGAAGCCCTCTCGTCGGGCTGAGAGCACGATGGGAAGGATACCGCGGACCGGTTGAAGCCGACCTTCGAGCGAAAGCTCGCCGACAAAAAGGGTGGAGTCGAGGCAGGATCGTGGCAGGGCGCCGACGACGGCGAGGAAGGCCATGGCCATTGGGAGATCCAGTCCGGCCCCCTGCTTTTTCTCGTCGGCCGGGGCGAGGTTGAAGACAACCTTGGCCGGTTCGGGCTTCCGGCCGAGATGACGGATCGCGGCGAAGATCCGCTCACGGGCCTCGCGAACGGCGGTGTCAGCCATGCCGACGATCGTGATTGAGGGAAGCTGAGCGCGGATACGTTCAACCTCGACAGTGACGAACAGGGCGTCGATCCCGCGCGGGATGGCGCCGACAGAATAGGCGTGCATACACAATTCCTTTCAAAATTGTGCAGCGTGGATGCTGATTCCACTATGGGTTCTTGAAGAGAATCTGTCAAGTGCCGTCTCGCCTTTCCGCCCGGCACAGTCTTCCCGATTCTCTGTCGGGGCGCTTGATATACTGGCTGAGACTTGAATTGAGGAGTTCTTATGTTTCTGAAACATCTCAGTGCCGGGAAGCGTCTTGCCTTTCTCAGCCTCGCTGTCGAACTGATCGCATCCGACGCCGTGACGACGGTGGGGGAAATGTCCGGACTCGCACAAGTTCGTGGGGAGTTGGGGCTCGACTGGGCGGGAGAGGACGAAATGCTTCCGGTCGCCACAGCTGCAGCACGGATGAATGATGGACCCAGCCGGAGGGTGAGTCTGCTGGAGTTGATGATGCTTGCCGGAGCGGATGGGAGGCTCTCGATTCACGAGTCGAATCTGCTTGAGCGACTCTGCGGGCTCTGGAGGATGGATCCGGCTCAGTTGGAGGCGATGAGGTCCTGGGTCGGTCGATACCGGGATCTGAAAGCCGAGGCGCGGGCGATGATTTTTGGGGAGAAATGAAATGGCGGGTATTGTGATTCCTTCGTGGATGGGAGAATTCGTGGCCCCGCTCTCCGTTGTGCTGATACTGATCCTCGGCGCAGCTGTTCTGAAATGGCATTTCAATCACCGGCCGGTCGGTTCTCCGAACAATGCTCTGCTCCGGCAGGGTCTGTTTTTCCTGCTCTTCTTCATTGGTGTGCTGGGTTTTATCGTCTCCCTTCCCATTCAAGATTCCACCAGGGGCCAGTTGCTCAACCTCATCGGGCTGGTGATTTCAGCAACCATCGCCCTCTCTTCGACGACCTTCATCGGAAACATGATGGCGGGTTTGTTGATGCGGGCTCTGAGGAATTTTCGTATTGGCGACTTTATTCGAAGTGAAGGCTATTTTGGGCGAGTCTCCGACATGGGACTGCTCCATACGGAGATCCAGACCGAAGATCGGGATCTGGTAACCCTGCCGAATCTCTTTATCGCCACCCATCCACTGCGCGTGGTGCGCTCCTCAGGTACGGTCGTCAGCACGGATCTTTCCCTGGGCTATGACGTGGCCCATATCGAAGCCGAGAGGATCCTGCTGCAGGCGGCAGCATCGGCCGGTCTCGAGGAACCCTTCGTGCAGATTCTCAGCCTCGATGATTACTCGGTCTCCTATCGAGTGGCCGGAATTCTGGCCGAGGTCAAGCAGATGCTGACCTCCCGATCCCGGCTGCGGGCCTGTGTTCTCGACGCCCTTCATGGGGCCGGGATCGAAATCTGTTCACCCCTCTACCAGACCCAGCGCCAGATCCCCGGTGAGCGGGTCATCATTCCCAAAGAACACCATGCCGCTCTGATCGACGGGGAGGAGATTTTTCCCGAGGACAGCATCTTCGACAAGGCTGAGCAGGCGGAGTCCCTGGAGAAGCTCAAGGCGGCCAGGGACAGCCTCGATGCCCGAATTGAGGAGATGGAAACACGGCTCAGGGAAGGGGAGGAGCCCGCTGAGGCCCTCGAGAAGAGGCTCGAGAGAGCGAAATCTCTCAAGACGAGGCTGGATCGGCGGATCGAGGAGAAGAAGCCGGACTGAGACGGGGAGCAGGGGCAGGGGCAGGGGCCGGAGCGGGAGCAGGAACAGCACCAGGAACCGGAGCGGGAGCAGGAACCGGAGCCGGGGCGGCCGTGGGTCTCTGAGCAGAATGCGTGGGCCGGGCACAACCTTGGTATCCCGAGTCGGAGCAGGGAGCCGAATCCGGAACCGGGGCGGTCGAGGGCGCCTGGGGAATATAGGACGTATGGGTCCTATAAGTCCTATGCTTTCACCCGCCCATCCGCCATGGATGGGGCGGGCCGCCTCCGGGACTCCGACCGGGCCGACGGGAAAGGGGCCGGAGGCCGCGTTGATGTGTGAAACCGATGCAGCCGTGGGTTCCCGCCTGGAACAGGTGGGCAGCGCATTGCACCTGAGGCTGACTCTGACTCTGACTCTGCTTCTGCCGCTGACACCGAGCCTGTTTCTGGAGCCGGCAACGGTTCCGGCTTGCGGCTGCGGCGTAGCCCCGGGCTGTTCCGGGACGGTCGTTCACGTATTCTCACTCGACCGCGGTTGAATTTTCCGATACGGCGGATGAGGATCGGCGTACAATACGCAACCTGGAGGTGGAGATGTTTGATCTTGAAAAACTTCTGGTAGACGTTTTCGACCCGGAAGAGGGTGAGCACGTGATCGTTATGGTTGACGAACCCTCGAATTCCGTGGAGGACAATGACGACTGGAGAGGACGGCGCGACATGGCGCGGGAGTGGCGAGAAGCCATGCTTCGCCTGGGTGAAGAGCGTAAATTCGAGGTGGCGCCATTGCTTCGTTTTGAAGCGACCGGCGCAAATAATGCCGATCTTCCTCAAAAGGGCTTTCTCGGTGAAGAGGAAGTCGATCTCGAATCGACACTGAAGAAGGCGACTCTGGTGATCGCCATGACCGAGTTCTCCGCGACCGCACCGCTTTCCGTGCTTGCGGATGCGGATGAGGATTTCCGTGCCGCCTCGATGCCGGGGGTGGAGAAGCGGATGGAGAAGACGGCCCTGGCCGCGGATTATTCCAAGGTGGCGGCCCACTGTCAGGCCATCGATGAGGTCATGAAACCGGCGATCCTCTGTGAGGTTCTCTTCTCGACCGGCCACCGTTGCGTTTTTGATCTTCGTCAGCGGGAGCCGGAGATGGATGACGGATTTCTCCCCCGTTACAAGAAGGGAGATCGGATCATCAATCTTCCTTCGGGAGAGACCTTCGAGGTTCCCTACGAGGGTGAAATCGAGGGCATTCCCTCCTGGACCGCGGGAACAATTCCGGTGATCGAGGATGGCGAGATGGTGCTGTTCCACGTGGCCGCCAATCAGATCATCATGGTGGAAGGCGATGGAGATCGGGCGCGTTCCTACGCGGCTTTCTTCGACGAGGATCCGGCTCGGGCCAACATCGCCGAGGTCGCCTTTGGAGTCAACGACATGGCGGAAGTTACCGGCTGCGTGCTTGAGGACGAGAAGGCGGGCTTCCACTGGGCCTTCGGGCGCTCGGATCATCTGGGCGGCGTCGTGGGCGTCGAGGATTTCGAGAGCCCGGCAAATGTCGTCCATCAGGATATCGTCTATGCCGCCGGAAACCCGATCCAGGCCGAGCGGGTCGTCCTGGTTCATCATGACGGGACCCGGGTGATGGTCATCGACGATGCGGAGTACGTGCTCTGAGGCTCTGAACAGTGTAAACTGGAGTTCAGGGGCAGATGAGTTGAGTCTGATGTGATCATGGTGGCCGTTGAGGCTGCGGGAAAGGAATTGGATATGACGGACAACATGAGTCTTCTGGAGAGTCTCAAGACCAGTGGGCCTTACGCCATCTGGGAGCTGATGGAGGAGGACGAGAAAAAGCTCGCGGCGGAGGCGCTCTGGAATGATGCTGACCGTGATGTCAGGACGGCGCTGGAAATGACCCTGGCCAAGGAACTGAAGTTCCGCCCGCATTCTCTGCGGAAGCTTCCCATCGGAAAGCTGATCGGCCGACTTCTATTGATGGCGCCGAAGATGCCCGAAAGCATGTTCTTCCAGTTTCTCTTCTATCTCCATATGTCGGAGCGCCGCGCTCTCATGATCGAGTTTCTCGACGCTGTCGGACTGCCCCACGAGGAGGGCGTGCTGGATCTTCCCGATGACGCGGAGCCCCCGGATCAGGAGAAGGTGGAATCAGCCGGCCGCGATCTGCTCAAAGCTCACAATCATGAGGCCCTCGTTTATCTCTCGACCCTCTGGGTTGCAGATCAGCTCCTCTGGAAGGGGCTGGAGCCGATCCTTGAAGAGCAGAAAATGCCTGTATCCGAATAGTGGTACTGGGGTTCCGGGGCGAGGGGCGGGGTCGGGCTCAGGCATGTCGAGCTGATCTTCCGCTTTGCCCCTTTGGACTCCTTTTTGCCAACGGGAGGAAATGATGAGTCAACATAAACTCGCTGTGGCCGACATGAGCTGGCAGGTGATCGATCTCATTCTCGAGAAGATGAGGTTGCTGATTGGGGAGGGGGCCCTATCCGTCCTGCAGGAGATCAAGAATGTAGATCGAAGCAGCGATCCCAGCCCCGAGCTGGTGTATCGTCTCAGTAACGAGCTTGGGGATCTTCTGGGCGCCCAGGGCGCCTTTGCAGTGATTCGACAGGTCGGTCGGGAAATCGGAGTTCATTTCAGCGAAGGGAAGGGCGCTGAAGCGGCGAAGACGATTCTTCAGGAAACCCTGCGGGGTCTGGGTTTCGCCTATGAGATTCGTCTGGACGAGTCGGACGCCTATATCTGCAGCTGTGTGTTCCACCGGATGATCGAAGCTGAGGGCGCCCGCCCCATTGAAAAGCCTGTCTGTTGGGCCGGCTGGGGCTTCATTGAAGGATGCCTCAAAGAGATCAATCAGGCCCACCACATTCGCTGGAGGGATCGGAATGAGCAGAAGAAAGAATGCCGCTTCGAAATCATGTATGATCTTGATTGATGGAAGATATACGAATGTACCTCATCTGTGAGAGAATCAGGGCGGTTTGAATTTCTGCAGGGTTGATGTCAGGAAACCAGGGGTTTGAGAACGGAAATATGAAAATCGGTACAAAAGGAGTATGAATATGTCAAAGATTGAAGAACTCAACAGTGTGCTCAGTCAGCTGTCGGCAAGCTCGAGCGACGTGGAAGCCTGCGCGGTCGTGTCGGAAGATGGTCTGATGATGGCCTCGGCGCTTCCGCAGGGGGTCGAGGAGGCCCGAGTCGCGGCCATGAGCGCGGCGATGCTTTCCATGGGCGCCAGAACGGCGACTGAGCTGAATCGCGGCATCATCCAGCAGGTCTTCCTCAAGGGAGACCATGGATTCGTGGTCATGATGCAGGCGGGCAGACATGGTGTCCTGGTCGGCCTGGCGCGGGAAGACGCGAAGCTCGGGCTCCTTTTTCTCGATATGGGGCGGGCTGCCGAAGCGGCTGCCGCCATCCTGAGCTGAGGTAGGGGGTTGATATGATTACCCTTTATGAGTCCGGCGAACATCGGAGTTTTCTCTTCAACGATCTCTCCAGCGGGAGCATGGTTCAGGCCAACCAGCACATCATCGCCCACGGGGACGAGGCGATCATCCTCGATCCCGGCGGACACAAGGTGCATTCGGCGCTCTTCGCCCAGATCTCCTCGGCGGTTCCCATGCGGAACCTCAAACACATTTTTTTCTCTCACCAGGATCCGGACATTATCGCGGCGGCCAACGCCTGGCTGATGATGAGCGATGCCCAAGCCTATCTCTCGGCGCTGTGGATGCGTTTTATCCCACATTTCGGTGTGGATGAGCTGGTGGTCTCGAGGATTCATCCCATCCCGGACGAGGGGATGACGATCGAGGTCGGTGGTGTCGGTCTGAAAGTTATTCCGGCCCATTTCCTGCACTCCGCCGGGAACTTCCAGGTCTATGATCCCGTGTCGAAGATCCTCTACACCGGTGATCTGGGTGCTTCGCTCGGCAACGAGAACGATCTTGTTGAAGACTTCGACGCCCATGTTCCATACATGGAAGGATTCCACAAGCGCTACATGCCTTCGGCACGGGCACTGAAGATGTGGGTCAATATGGCGCGGAGCCTGGATCTCGAGATCATTGCACCTCAGCATGGGGCACAGTTCGTCGGGCGGGAACTCTGCCGGCGTTTCATCGACTGGATCGATTCCCTCCAGGCCGGGCTGGACCTCATGGCCGACTCTTTTCAGGTGCCGGCCTAGGGCGCCCAGCCATGTGCCCCTCCGGTAGAATGCTGCTGGTCGAGGATGATCCGACCATGCAGGCGATCGTATCCGGCATCCTGACGGGTGCGGGTTATGAGGATCCATGTATTGCCTGCGATGCGGAAGCAGCACTGACGTCCCTGGAGAGCTGTGATCCCTGCCTGGTGCTGATGGACATCACACTCTCCGGGGAGGTCGACGGGATCGAGGCGGCGGAGAAGATCCGCGGAATCAGGGATGTGCCGATTGTCTTTCTCTCAGGCGCCTCTCATCGAGAGATGCACGGCAGGATCGAGGAATCGGGGGCCTATGGCTTCGTTGCAAAGCCATTTGAGCCGGAGCAGCTCCTGGCGGCCATTGATACGGCCCTGGGCAGGCACCGTCTGGATCGGGATCTCCGGCGGAACCGTCGTTTACTCTCCGGCGTCCTGGAGAATATCGACGAGGGCATCCTCAGCGTAGATCTCGAAGGTCGGCTTGTATACGTGAATCGTGCCGGCGCCGAACTGCTGGATGGACCTCAACCCGGCGCCGATATTTCGGGCCTCCTGCAGGAGCAGTTTCCTGATGATGGGGCGACGATCGTCGACTTCTTCGATCAGGTTTTTTGCGGCGATCAGGATGCCCTGGGGGAAGTCCTCACACTGAGAGATCCGCAGAAGGGCCACCTGAATATCCGGTGTCAGCCGATGATGGAGGGCGGAGAGCAGCGCGGCTTTGTCATGGTGGTCCGGGATCTCACTGAAGAGTCTCGTCTTCTTCAGGAACTCCAGTCCTTTCGAAGCGCTGTGGATACCATGCAGATTGGTGTGACGATTACGGACCTGGAGCGGAATATCCTCTATGTCAACGAGGCCGAGGCCGCGATGCATGGTTTCGAGGTTGATGAACTCCTCGGCCGGAATGCTCGAATTCTGGGAAGGAAGGCAGGGGAGAAGTCGGAGGACAACTGGCCGGAGCGACCGGCGCGATGGAGCCGGGAAACCCGCAATCTCCGAAAAGACGGGGGTACCTTTCCGGTGCAGCTCTATTCGGACGTCTTAAGGGATGTTCGGGGCCGGGCGTCCGGACTGATCACCTGCTGCCGGGACCTCAGCGCCCAGAAGGCGGCCGAGGCTGAGATTCGGAAACTTTCCCAGGTTGTCGAGCAGAGCCCGACTCTGGTGGTGATGACCGATATCGAGGGAGACATTGAATATATCAACCCCCGTTTCGAGGAGGTGACAGGCTACTCTTTGGAAGAGGCCCTGGGCGCAAATCCGAGAATCCTGAGAACTGAAGACAATGCTCCGGAACTCTATGAAGATCTCTGGGCGACCATCACGGAGGGGAGAACATGGGTCGGTGAGTTTCATAACCGCAAGAAGGACGGATCGACCTACTGGGCCCTGGCCTCGATCTCAGGCATCCGGGGGGAAGATGGTCGTATTGCACACTATGTCGGGGTTCAGGTCGATATTTCCAAGCGCAAGGAACTGGAGAAAGAACTCGAGGCGAAGAACGCGGACCTGGAACGTCTGAACCAGCTCAAAGGCGAGATGATGGCGATTACCTCCCATGATCTGAAATCCCCGTTGAACGGGATGATATCGGTGGCCACAATGATCCGGGATCTGGGCGAGCGGCTCCCGCCGGAGAAACTCCGGAAATACAATGACATGATCATCGCCGAAGGACAGAAGCTGAGGAATTTTATCTCCGGCATTCTGGATGCGGAGCGTCTGGACTCCGGTGGGCTGGGACTCGAAAAGGAAGAGACTACGCTGGAGGAGATCCTTGAGAACTGCCTGCGGAATGCAAGGTTGGAAGCTCGTCCGAAAGAGATTTCGGTTGAGATGGAGGCCGAGGGGAAGGGGAGGATATTCCACCTCGATCCGGCACGGATGACCCAGGTCTTTCAGAACCTGCTCTCGAATGCAATCAAGTTTTCTCCCAATGGCTCCCGGATCGGCGTTGAGCTGAAATCGGAGGACTCCGGCAGTGTAGTGCGGATCTGCGACGAAGGACCGGGAATCCCCCCGGACGAGTTGGAGAAGATCTTTGATCGCTACTACCAGGTCAAGTCAGGGGCGGCGACCGCTCAGAGGGTCTTCGGCTCGGGCCTTGGTCTTTATGTCAGCCGTGAGATTGTCGAGATGCACGGAGGGAAGATCCACGTTGAAAACCGGGAGGGCGCCGGTTGCTGTTTCGTCGTTGTGATTCCTGCCGACACCGGCGACAGGGAGGATGGATGAGTCAGCACAGGATTCTGATCGTCGACGATGATCCCGCGATTCACGAGGTGCTCGAAGGCTATCTCGGCCTCTCGGGTTATGAGGTTCTTCATGCCGAAAACGGGAAGGAAGGCCTGGAAAAGATGCTCGAAGTGCCTCCCGATCTCCTGATCGTCGACGTACAGATGCCGGTGATGGACGGATTCGGTCTCCTGGAGCACATCAAGGCCAATCCATTACTTGCCGGAACTCCGACCATCATGCTTTCAAGTCTCGAGAGACCGAATATCAAGGTCAAGGCGCTTCAGATTGGTGCGGACGACTATGTCGTCAAGCCTTTCGAGCCGGCGGAGTTGATGGCCCGTGTCGGTGTCGGTCTTCGGCGCAGTGATGAGAGAAAGGGAATGGAGCAGCTCTTCAGCGGCGTGCTGGGTCCTGTGAGCCTGATCGAACTGATCCAGACCATGGCGCACGGCGACAAGAGCGGACGAATCGAGTTGCTGGATATGGGCGCGGAGATTCTGATCGCAGGCAAGGGGCTCGCCTCATGCCGCTGGTTGGGCTTCGAGGGAGTGGATGCCTTGAAGAGAGTCCTCCTGGCTGAAGAGGGTCGTTTCAGAGTTCACTTTGAGGAGGTTGAGGCTGAAGATCCGGTGGGTATGGTCGAAGATCTTCTCCTGTCCTCACTGGTATCTATTGATGAGTTGCGGGAAGGATTTCCTGAGCTGATGGTTGAGAATCTTCGGCTGAGGCCGGGTAATCCAAAGCCTCAGCTGGAAATATCGAAAGGTATGGAACTGGAGTACCCGGTTCACTCACGGGATCTGCTGCTGATGATGAAGGGCGATCTCGGAGAAAACGCGGCGCTCATCCGGGAGTTGATGAATGCTCAACTTCTCAAAACACTGAGAGATGAAGGGATGAACTGATGGGAAGAATTTTGACCGTTTCCAGCCAGAAGGGCGGTGTCGGAAAAACCACGACGGCGCTCAATCTGGCCTATACACTGGGTCGACTGGGGAATCGGGTTCTCGTTGTCGATACCGATCCCCAGGGTGGGATGGCCCTTGCCTCGAACCTGAGGAAAAAGACGACGCTGGGTCTGGCCCAGTATCTGCAGGGCGAGGCTCAGGCTGAAGAGATCATCTCTCCGACGAAAGACGGGGCCCTGAGCATCATCGGCGCCGGCGTCAACGAAGCATCGGATATTTTGGCGATTGAGGACGCATCGCGGGATGGGCGCCTCGAAGAGGCCCTGCGCGCACTGACCGCCGGCTTCGACTACGTCTTTCTCGACGCTCCGGCCGGAATCGGGAGCACGGTCATCGCCGATTTCGGTGTCAGCGATGGAGTGATTCTGATGCTTCAGTGCCGTTCGCTGCTCCTGAAGTCCCTGCCGATCTTCCTCAAGCTGATGCGGCAGGTGCGCTCGGACAGGAATCCACGCCTTCAGCTGGAAGGCGCGCTGGTAACGATGTGGAAGGGAGATGATCCGCTTGAACGGGAGATCCTTGAGGATCTGACCAGGAGCGTGCCGGAAGCCCTCTTTTTCAGAACGGTGATTCCCTATGACGATCATTTTGAGCAGGCCAGTATCCGGGCGGTCCCGATGATCCTTCTGCCGGATGGCCGTGATACCGCCAGGCCCTACCTGGAACTGGCGATGGAGATGAAGGAACGCGAGCTTCTTCGCGGGATGGGAGGCTCGAAAGATGAGCATACTGAAGGACTCTTCTGAGCTTAAAGAGGCATTTGATCTCTTTCGGGATTTTGTCGAGGAGGGAGCGCCGGTCAGGTATCGCTCGATGGGAGGGGCTGACAGCCTTCAGTCCGTTGACGGGGTGGTGCCGGAGACTGCTCCCCGGGTCGTAACTGCCCCGGTTGTACAGACGCAGAAGGTCGTGGGCGCAACACCGATGCCCGTTCAGCCGCTGGAAGAGGTCGAGGGTGAGTTCCGGGGTGATCGCCTCGAAAACGCCCTGATCGCCATGTGCCGAAGGGGCGGCTTCAAAGGCGCCGTCGTGGCCGATGATTCCGGTTTGCCTCTTGCCGTCCACAACAGCCCGGTTGAGACGGAGGAGATTGCCGCCTTCACGGCAATTCTTGGGGATGCGCTGGGCAAAGCGGGGCGATTTCTCCACGAGCATGGAGCGGACTATATCTCGATGGATATCAATTACGAGGAAAAGGTGGTCGTCAGGTCCTTTGATGTTCTGAGCCTGAAGATGTATCTGATGGTACTCTGTCCCCAGACGATGGACGAGCGGGCCGAGGTCGAGCTTTCTCTGCAGCAGATCGCCTCGATTCTCAGTGCCTGAGGAGGTCCCAGTGATTTTTGTTGTCGACGATGAGAGTATCTATCTCGATCTGATCCGGGAGGCTGTGGAGCAGGAGGGTTTCAGGGTCCGGACCTTTGCGGATGCAAGATCAGCACTCGAGGAATTGAGCCTCGAGAAACCGGAACTCATCTTCTCGGATATCCGCATGCCCGGGATGAACGGCTTCGAGTTCAAAGAGGCTGTCGACCGGATGGGATCAGGGCCGGAGATTCCCTTTATTTTTCTCTCGTCCCTGGATCAGCCGGCCCATGTTGTTCGTGGTCTGGATCTGGGCGCGGTGGACTATCTGACCAAGCCGATTGATCCGCTGGTCCTCCGGGCGAAGCTCAGAACTATTCTGCGGTACAGGACTCAGGGGGCGAATTCCAGGGCCTTTCGTGGAGATCTCGCTGTTTTTTCCTTTTCGGAGATCGTGAAGTTCTGTGAAACCGAGGGTCTGACCGGTGAAGTTGCATTCATCAGCGGTCAGACTACGATCCGAGTGCCGTTTCGGGGAGGGGAAATTGATCTGGATGTGATGGCCGACCCGGATGAAACTCTTGAAAAGCTCTATGAGCTTGAAGGAGGGGAGTTCCGAATTCTTGCGGCCGCACCGGACTTCAGTCAGATTGCCGATGCCGAGATCACAGAGGAGGCTGGGGAGGCCCGGCAGCCGGATGAAAAACCGATGGGAAAACTCTCAGGGCTCCATCTTCTGGATCGTCTCTTTCAGGTTCAGACTGAAATGAACTTCCTGCCCGAAGAAAAGATCACCACGATTGTCGTTCTCGACGGGAATGGCGTGTACAAGAAAGAAATCCCGGTCGAGCAGGGCTGGAGCGTGGCGGAAATTGAGAGAAGAATGGAGAGCCAGCATCGAGATGTCGAAGAGGTGATCAGGGCGAAAGCCGGGGCGCTGGTTGAAAAGAAGAACTCGGAGAAAACTTCAGCCGAGGATACTTTGGATCACCGGTTTTACGAGATTTTTGAGGCCGGCCTTGAGGCTTTTCAGGAGCAGGATTATCAGAAGGCCCTCGAACTCTGGGAAGAAGCGGAGAGCTTGAAACCGGAAGACCAGACCCTCAAGGTCAATCTCAAGATTGTCCGGACGAAGCTTCAGAAGGCTTGAAACTGGCCCGGTTTCGGGGTGTCTCATGCACCGTGACATTCTCAAGTTTCAGGGACTCATCCAGCGCCGGGCGAATCCTGAAATAGAAGGCTCGCGCGAGGTTTTCGGCAGAGGGAATCACGCCTTCAAGCCAGGGGATCTCGATGTTGAGGAATCTGTGGTCCACCTCGTCGACGACTCTCTCTCGAATCAGCTGTTTCAGCTGTGACATGTCGATGAGGTATCCGGTCTCCGGGTCGATCTCACCGCCGACGGTCACCTCGAGAACATAGTTATGGCCGTGACCGTGCGGGTTATTGCATTTCCCGTAGGTCCTCCGATTCCACTCCTTGCTCCGCTCGGGGTTATGGAGACGGTGGGCTGCTTCAAAGGCCACTTCAACGGTGACAAAACTCGGCATTGTTCCTCCCGGGCTGCCAAGTGTATCAAAGCGAGCCTCCGGCATTCCGGTGAGTTGTTCTCCGAGGCATTTGCGCTGTGGCCTGGTTTGAGGCGAAGCGGTCCGTTGGAGACGGCCGCTTCACGGCATGCCCGGGCGAGCGGAAGGCGTCGCCCGAAGGAGAAGGGGCATTTTCACGCAAAGCACGCCAAGATCGCCAATTAGAGATAAGAAGAAGACAAAAGACGCAGAGCCGCCCTCCCGCCCGAAGGTATGAAGGCATTTTCACGCAAAGTTCGCCAAGGACGCAAAGGCCCCCGTCCCGCCGGGAAAATGAACGAAGGCCCTTCGCTAAGCTGCCTTTCGGCCGGCACGGGGCCGGCCACCTCTTTGTTGCCATGATCACCTGAGGGTGGAGGGGGAGGCGCCGGGATTCTCGGTGGCCCCTGAGCCCCGGCCGCTTTCAGGTCACCTCGCCAGGGCCCCGGAAATCCGAAGGCCGGAGAAGCGAATAGAGAACAGGGTTTTCGAGAGGGTGGGGATCCCAGGTTAGCCTTTCAGGGATTTGGGTTTCTCTGAGACTCGATCAGGCAGGAAATACCTCGCGCTCTGGTGGTCTACCTTGTCCGGCAGGCCGCGGGTCAGGAGCAGGAGCCGCAAGCCGGAACCAATTCCGGAGCCGGGTCTGACGCCCGTGAGGCGAGGCTGAGTCGACAGAGTCATACTCGCAGTCCTCGGAACATCCCACGACCGAATCGGTTTCGGCCGCCGCCTCCCAGTTCCGCTTCAAGAAACAGAGACCGCGATCATTCCTCCCATATTCCGTTCAAAGAACCACGATCGCTCCGGTTTCTGCTCCGGTTCCGGTTTCTGTCC
>JANTFG010000045.1 GCA_024763555.1 Thermoanaerobaculales bacterium | reverse complement strand
AGCAGGGCCTTGCACTGTCCTGCCGGGCATCGTTTTTCCCTGACATGGGCTTCGTATTCCGCCCGAAAATGTCTCAGGGTGGAGAGAACCGGGTTGGGGCCTGTCTGACCCAGCCCGCAGAGAGAACTCAGGCGAATGTGGTCGCCGAGCTCCTCAAGGCGCTCGAGATCCTCCTCGCTTCCCTCGCCCCGGGTGATTTTCTCGAGGATATTGAGCATCACCCGGTTCCCGATGCGACATGGCGGGCACTTCCCGCAGGATTCATCGACAATGAACTCCATGAAGAAGCGGGCAAGCTCGACCATACAGGTGCTCTCATCCATGACGATGAGGCCGCCGGAACCCATGATGGCGCCCAGTTCCTGCAGTGATTCGTAGTCAATCGGAACCTCCGCGGAGGAAAGGGGGACGCATCCTCCGGAGGGACCGCCCGACTGTGCCGCTTTGAAGGGAAGTCCCGAACGGATTCCGCCGCCGAGTTCATCGACGACTTCCTTCAGGGAGATACCCATCGGGACCTCGACGAGCCCCGTATTCCTGATGGCGCCGGCCAGGGCAAAGACCTTGGTGCCCTTGCTTCGCGGGGTTCCGATCGAGGAGTACCAGGAAGCGCCCCGGAGAAGGATGGGAGGCAGATTGGCCCAGGTCTCGACATTATTGAGGAGCGTGGGCCTGTCCCAGAGTCCCTTCTGTGCCGGGAAGGGGGGGCGCGGTCGCGGCATGCCCCGGCGACCTTCAATCGAATACATCAGGGCCGTTTCCTCCCCGCATACAAAGGCGCCGGCACCGATGCGAATCTCGAGGTCGAAGTCGAAGTCCGAGCCGAGGATATCCCTGCCGAGCAGACCGGCTTCGCGCGCCAGCCGAAGAGCATCACCGAGGCGCTGGATTGCCAGCGGGTATTCGGCTCGGACGTAGACATAGCCCTGACTGGATCCGATGACGCGGCCGGCGATGCTCATGGCTTCGATAATCGAGAATGGGTCGCCTTCGAGGATGCTCCGATCCATAAAGGCGCCGGGATCACCCTCGTCGGCATTACAGACGACATATTTCACCGGGCCCTGCGCGTCTCTGACGAACTGCCATTTCAGACCGGCAGGAAAACCGGCGCCTCCCCGGCCTCGAATCCCGGATCGCTTGATTTCTTCCAGCACCTGCTCCGGCTCCATCTCAAAGAGCACCTTCTCGAGGGCCGCGAAACCGTCCATGGCGATGTACTCTTCGAGACTGGAGGGGTCGATGAGACCGCAGTTCCGAAGGGCGATTTTCATCTGACGGGCGAAAAATGGAATCTCGGCGCTCCGGAGAATCTCCCCCCCGGACCCTTCCCACTGCAACTCTTCTTCCTCGAGGATGTGCCCCTTCAGCAAATGTTCTTCGACGATTTTTTCGGCCAGAGCGGCATCGACTCGCGGATAGTAAACCCCGTCCGGAGCGACCAGTACGAGTGGGCCGGCGTCACAGAGGCCCATGCAGCCGACACGGACCACCCGCGCACGATCACCAAGTCCGGCCTTTTCGATGGCGGTCTCGAAGACTCCGGCGACGGGCGCTGCGTGGCAGGAAATACAGGATCCCCCGTAACAGACCAGAATTTCGCGTCGCAGGGGCCCGGCCGCTCGCTGTGAGCCGAGCCGCTCCTCGATCCGGGTCCGAAGGCCCTCTCTCAGAGACCTCAGTTCATCGCGGCTGAATCGCTTCCCCTGCTCCGGGCCTTTTTCGGCTCTCAATCTCATTCCGGGCCCCCTTCCTCCTGCCTGCGAGCCCCCGATTTGAGCTTACGAATGAGCTTCCGGAGTTCCTTCGGCGTCAGATGACCATGGACCTCGTCGTTGACCATCATGGCCGGGGCGAGGCCGCAGGCGCCGATGCACCTCACCTGTTCCAGGCTGAAGAGACGGTCGTCCGTCACGCCGCCGACCTCCAGGCCGACCAGATCTCCGAGGATGTCGCAGATGGTCTGGGCGTTGTTGACGAAACATGCCGTCCCCATGCAGACCTTGAGCTGGTACCGTCCCCTCGGAGTGGTTGTGAAGAAGTGGTAGAAGCTGACGACGCTGTAGACCTCAACCGGCGACATGCCGAGCTTCTCCGCGACATACTCCTGGATGGGAAAGGGCAGGTAGCCGATCTTTCCCTGAACGCGATGCAGGAGCGGGATCAGCTGTTCCTGACCTCCGGGATGCTCTGCGACATACTCGTCGACGATGCGCCAGGCCTCCGGATCGACCTCGTCCCTGGTGGATTTCTCCTGGGCGCCGTAGAAGATCTCGTAGTTTTCCTCGAGCATGCTTTCACCACCCTCCATCATGACCTCCTCATCCGAACCCTGACGACCTCGCCCTCCCGGGTGATGAACCGGGACGCGCCGTTTTCGCGGGTTCGCCAGGGTACGACCAGGCTTCCAGGCTTGACACATCGGTCGAGGCGGGCTCTCAGCAGCATTTCCCGGCCCTCACCGACGATGCGGACGGTGTCTCCGTTTTCAAGCCCGGCGGCACGGGCGTCTTCCGGCGCCATACGAACGACGATGTCGGGAGAGAGTTCTCTCAAACGCGCACTGTGAACTGTCGTGCCGCCGGAATGAAAGAGCTGGGGAGAAGCGTCGAGAAAATAGCCCTCGCCTCCCGAGGATCGGGGCTTCGTTGAGAAGGGCCTGAGATGAGGAAGTCCTTCGTCCTTGACCCCTCCCATCTCTTCGAATAGATCGTCATCGTCCGGGAGCTTGAGATCGAGGCATTGGGCCAGAGTCCTGATGATCTCGCCGTCCTGGAGGACGCCCGCGGGAGGATCGACGAGACGTTGATATCTTCGCAGGGCGCCGTCCGGACTTGTCCCTGTTCCGTTCCTCTCGATCAGGATGGCGACGGGGAGGACGACATCGGCCGCCCGGGCGCTCTGAGTCAGGAATGCGTCCTGAACCACCACAAAATCTGCTTTCTCAAGGGCTTCGCTTCCCCCCATACTGCGGGGCCAGCTTCCCACCGGGTCTTCACCCAGGAGGTAGAGACAGCCGATTTTCGAAGCTGCAAGTGCCTCGAGAATCTCTTCCGGCGCCCGGGCGGTCAGGCCGGAGTCCAGACAACCCTGGAGATTCGTTTTCTCACCGAGAACGAGCAGGCCTGCCTTCCGGCCGAGGGCCGCAACCAGAGAGGCGGCCGCTTCGGTTGTCCCCGCCTCATCTCCCGGCAAAGCATGGCCGGTGAGCACGACAATGCCGAGTTTCTCGGCTTTGAGCATGTGCTGAAGGAGTTCCTCCAGCCTCTCCGCCGTAACGCCCGTCCTTTCAGCTGTTTTTTCAGTCGTCCAGACCTTGAGGGAATCCACCCAGGACCGGTAGCCCTCGAGACCTTCATCGAGGAGGCCGCGCTCCGCCAGTTCCCGGCTGAGCCAGGCCAGGAGAATGTCCTCCGATCCCGGCAGGATCCCGAGGAAGGGTCGGGCGTGGCGTTCGAGGCCACCGGTGAAGGCTGCCGCCATTGCGAAGGGAAGTTTGCGTTGGCGATGGCGGCGGATCAGTTCGCGTTTGAGCAGAGGATGGGTCCGTCCCGGATCGGCGCGAAGGACCAGGACGTAATCGACATCCCTGAGTTCGCTGAGGGTGATGGTTGATCGTGCCGAGCCCAAAACGGGGGCGACGCCTTCCTTGAGGGCCCGAAGGCCGCCGTCCGGGCCGAGACCGAGCCAGTCGCTGCCGAGGCCCTCAGTGATCAGACGGCCAAGCAGGAGGGCGTCTTCGTTGGTCAGGCGGCTGCTGGCGACGGCTGCCGCCGGCTTTGCCTGATCGCGACCGCGGATCATCGCCGCCGCAACAGCCTCAATGGCCTCAGACCAGGAACACTCCCTGAGACGGCCCTCTTTTCGAATCAACGGCTGCCTCAGGCGTTCGGGACTCTCAAGGAGATCCCAGCCCAGCCAGCCCTTGACGCAGAGGGTCCCCGCGTTGGGCTCGGAGGTGGGGTCGGAGCTCACCCGTACGATCTTGCCCCCGTAGATTTCGGCATCGAGTTCGCATCCGCAGGAACACCAGGAGCAGATCGATTTCCGATGTTCCCGAATCCAGGCGGGAATTCCGCTGATATAGGGTCTGACGATCAGGGCGCCGACCGGACAGGCGTTGACGCACTGGCCGCAGAATTCACAGTCAAGGGGACGCTCCAGCAGCGTCGTGACCGTCGCCTCCAGGCCACGGTGGACCATGCCGATCTCGCCGACGCCCTGGATCTCGTCACAGAGGCGCACACACGTGCCGCATAAGATGCACTTCTCCGGATCCCGAAGGATAAATGGAGAACTGTCATCGATCGGCCGCCGGATCAACTCGAAGGGCAGTTGTTCTTCCGGAGTTCCGTAGAGATAGATCAGCTCCTGAAAGCGGCAATCTCCACTGCGTTCGCATACGGGACATTCCATCCTGTGATTGAGCATCAGCATCTGGAGGTTGCGGCGACGGGATTCGATGACTGCTTCCGTTTGGGTTTCGATGGCCATGCCGCGCTGAACAGGGGTGGAGCAGGCGGGGATCATGCCCCCGCGACCATCCTTGCGTTCAACGACGCATAAACGGCAGCCGCCGTAGGGTGTCAGCCGATCATCGTGACAGAGGGTCGGAATGTCCAGATCGAGGGATCGCAGCAGATTGAGAAGATTGCCCCCCTGCTCCGCCTCGACCTGCCGCCCGTTGACGGTGATGGTCACCATCTGTTCTTTCATGATTCCTCCCGCCCCTTCTCAAGCGGCTTCAGGCGTTTGAAGGCCCATTTCGTCCGGAGGCGGTTGAGATAGCGGGCGAGGCCCGCCGGCGGCTTCGCCCGAGCTCCCGCCTCCAGGTTCTCCCCGAGGAGAAAATCCAGGATATGGATGGATTCTTTGCCGGCGCCGGCAAGCGCCATCCGGCATCCGGCACAATAGGTCACCATGGGCAGGGAACTCTCTTCCGCCCTGCGTTTTGTTATCTGTTGACTGAGGTCCGGGTTAACCGGGTAGATCATGCCGCCGAAGCCGCAACAACGCGCCTTTTCGCCGTCGTATTCGATCTCTTCGATCTCGGCGCCTCCGGCTTCGATCAGGGAGCGGACCGAGGCGCATGTCTCAGGCTGGTGCCGCGTTTTGCAGGAATCGTGAATGGCGACCCGGTCCCCCTCGCGGAGGCGGGGAGGTTGCCACACACCGTCGAGCATCTCCCAGACGGTTCGGACCTTGAGTTCTGGGATGTTCTCGATCAGGGTATGGGCACAGTCGGGGCAGGCCGGGATGAGTTCCTCGGCGCCCAGCTCTTCGGCCCTCCTGAGAATGGTCTCGCGGGCGCCCGCAAAGGCCTCGTCCATTCCGAGCAGCTCGACCGGCGCGCCGCAGCAGTACATCATGATCCCGGTTCCGGGGTAATGGCGCCGGAGTTCTTCGTAGATTCGCTTCGTATGAGCGGGCGCGACGGCCGGGAGGGAACAGCCCGTGAAGAAGAGGCGTTTGGAGCGGCGGCGCCCGGGCTCCGAGCGAATCAGAGTGAAGGCTTTGCCCACGCCCGCGTTGAAGTAGGAGATGATTCCCTTGTGGACGGGTAATGGCCCGAGACCACGCCTCACCGCTTCGCGGCGGGCCTCCAGGAGCATCTCTCCGGTGTCGAGCTTCTCCGGACAGACGGTCTCGCAGAGGGAGCAGATGTTGCAGGAGTACGCCATCTTGAGAACCTCGGCGCCTTCAAGGTCCGCGATCACCTGCCGCGCAAGCTCCTTGGGGGAGGAACAGTGGGAGGAGAGAAATTCGCAGTCATTGACGCAGAGACCGCATTCACAGTCGAGACAGCGGTCGGCTTCAGCCAGGACCTCCTCTTCGCTCATCGGCGCCACAGCCGGCGTCATCATGACCGGAGTTCGAATCCGAGCGAGGCGTTCCTTTTCCTCGATATCCAGACCCCAGAGGAGCTTCCGGGGAAGGAGCGGTTCCCGGTCCTCATCGACCCCCAGGCCCTGGAGGAAACGGTGGACGGACTCCGCGGCCCGCCTGCCGAGACTCAGGGCATTGATCACCGTGGCAGGACCGCTGATGGCGTCGCCGCCCGCAAAGAGCCCCGGAATTCCGGTCTCGCAGCTCTCCGGATCGACTTCGAGTCTGCCATAGCGATCCCTGCGGAGGCCTTTTTCCTTCATCAGAAGTTGCCGGGCGCCCGCATAGCCGAGCAGCAGGAGGACGGCGTCATACCGACTTCGGATCTCATCGAGGGAGATGTCCTTCCCGAGTTCCACGCCGGTACGGATTTCGATGCCGAGGGCATCGATGATCGAGAGGTCCCGGTCCACAACCTTCCGGGGCAGACGCCAGTCGGGAATCCGATACCTCAAGCAGCCGCCGATCTCGGCCTCGGCCTCGAAGACGGTGACTCCGTAGCCCCGTCGTCTGAGATCATGGGCCGCCAGAAGCCCCGCCGGCCCGGCGCCGATGACCGCGATGCTCTTTCCCCGATCCGCTTCACAGTCGAGAATGTGCTCGGCCTCGCCGGGCTCCCATTCCGCCAGGAAACGCTTGATATCCCTGATCCTGATGGGTTCTGCCTCGTCGACTTTCTTACAGTGCAGTTCGCAGGGATGAGCGCAGACATAGCCGAGAATCCCGGGGAAGGGGAGACGTTCCCTCACTTTCTGCAGGGCCTCACGGAAACGACCTTCTTTGGCCAGCTGCACGTATGCCCGCGCATCGACGTGGAGGGGGCAGCGCGCCACACAGTTTGCCGGCCCCTCGCCCCGACATCGCTCGAGGATCTCGCGTGCAAGGACCATGTATCGGGGCTGATCGACAGGAAGCTCGACCACTTCAGCCTCCCTCGGTTTTTCTGCAGCTTGCGCCATCACGAACCTCCCGGATTCAGGCAGCGAAAAGGTTACCGTTTCGTAACGTCTGAGCACGATGCACGAAACACCAGGAGTCATCAGGGGCCTGATTTCTCGGCAATCTCCCCCGGCAGAAGAGCTGCCGGAAGGTCCTGCCGGTGAGGAAGACGCCGTCGGCTCCCGGGCGCTTCTCCCGTTGATACGGGCCTCTTCCCCCGCTTTCCGCAGGGGGTCTCACCATCTGTCCCTGAAGCCATGTCCGACTGGTGTTTCCATCCACGTCCCGACTCCTCGGTATTCTTTCTTGCAAGGCGCGTGCCCGAAGGCCCCGGGACTTCAGAGCTTGAAGCGGCGTAGTTGACAGTAGCGGAGATCGGGATCGGCGGGGGTTCCGGTTCCCGAAGGCCTCAGGTCTTGTGGAGGAGATACTCGTCTCGGAATGGGATTCGAGTCCCTGTTTTTGGATTGCGGTCGTGGGAAGAAAAGGAGAAGTCGGTCTTCCCGGGTTATGATGTCTTCATGGGAAAGCTCATTCATCGCAGGGATCGTAAACAGGAGGCTGCCGATCGCCTCGCCCGCAGGACGGAACTCCTGGTGGCCGCCCGGAGCGCTTTTTTGAGCCAGCCGAAAGGAGAACTCAGCCTGGAGACTCTGGATCGGGCCGCGGGCCAGCGTACGGGCACAGCCTCGATGTTCTTCGGTTCATTGGAGGGCGTCGCCTTTCGCCTCCTCAAGGAGGAGCTTTCCTCCTGGCTGGAGGAACTCGGAAATGAACTCGGGGATGGGGCCTCGGAGCTTCCGCCGGATGAGATCGCGGGGCGCCTCGCCTCCACGCTGATGGAAAGAGCCCTGCTCTGCCGTCTTCTGGCCCTCTTGACCTTCCTGGCCGACCGCCACAGTCTGGAGTTGGGACTGCTTCGGGAGATGGAAGTCCGGCGCCTTCGGGAGCTGGAGGAAACCGGCAGGATGCTGGAATCCCGATGCTCCCTTCTGAAGGCCGGAGACGGCCTGATCATCCTCCGCCGGGCCCTGATGCTCGCCGGCGCCCTGGAAGCGCAGATCAATCCGCCCTCCGGTCTACTCCTCATCATGAGCGAGGAGCAATTCTCGCCGCTCTATCCCGATGCCGGGGAAGAACTTCGGCAGCTGCTCGAGGCTGTTCTCTCCTCGATGCTTACACAGGGGAAGACCGGGGCGAAGGCCTGAGGCTCAGCCGAGCATCTCTCTCCCCACCCGCCCAAGGGCCTGCTCGAAGGCTCGGATGCTCTCCTCGATGGCGGCCTCATCGTGGGCCGTCGAGACAAACATGACCTCGTAGGCCGAGGGTGCAAGGTAGATTCTCTCCTCGAGCAGCGCCTCGTGCAGGATGGCGTAGCGGCGGGCAGAGTCCTGGCTGATCCTGTCGAATCGCCGCGGGGGTTCTCCCTCCTGGAGACAGAGCCAGAGAATGGACCCGGCCCGCACGACCGAGAAGGGAAGCTCCGCCGAGCTGAAGGCGGCTTCAATGCCCTGCGCCAGACGCCCGGCACGACTCTCGAGCTGCTGCCAGGCGGCGCCCCTGTCGGCCAGGAGCTGCTGCAGGGTGGCAATCCCGGCGGCCATCGCGACCGGATTGCCGGAGAGCGTTCCCGCCTGATAGACCGGCCCAAGCGGCGCCAGTTGCTCCATCAGCTCGCGACGACCACCATAGGCGCCGACGGGCAGGCCTCCCCCGATGATCTTGCCGTAGGTGGAAAGGTCCGGGTCGATCCCCCATAGCTCGGAAGCGCCCCCGGCGCCGAGGCGGAATCCGCTAATCACCTCGTCGAAAATCAGCAGCACCCCGTGTCGGGTGCAGAGTTCACGGAGCTTGCGGAGATATCCGGGCCTCTGGATCAGCAGGCCGGAATTGGCCGGAATTCCCTCCATCAGGACGGCGGCCATCGAGTCGCCCCGCTCTTTGAAGAGTTTCTCCAGTGCCTTTTCATCGGCTAAGGGAAGCACGAGAGTATGAGCTGCGAAGGAAGCGGGAACCCCCGCTGAGGAGGGGTTGCCGAAGGTCGCCAGGCCCGAACCGGCCGAGACCAGGAGGTGGTCCGCGTGCCCGTGATAGCAGCCGTCGAACTTGAGCACCTCATCGCGTCCTGTCACTCCACGCGCCAAACGTACGGCGGACATCACGGCCTCAGTGCCGGAGGAGACGAATCGCAGCATTTCGAGGTGGGGAACTGCATCGATGATCAGCCGCGCCAGTTCAATTTCCTGCTCGCAGGGCGCCCCGAAACTCAGGCCCCGGGCAGCCGTCGAGGCCACGGCTTCGACGACGGCGGGGTGGGCGTGTCCCAGGATGAGGGGGCCCCATGAACAGACATAGTCGATGAAGCTCCGGCCGTCGGCGTCGGTGAAACGACACCCCGAGGCGGAATCATAGAAAATCGGTGTTCCTCCGACGCTGCGGAAGGCCCGGACCGGGGAGTTGACACCCGCAGGCATCAGCAGACAGGCTTCTTCGTAGAGTTCTTCAGATCTCGGTCCGGCTCTCATCGCTCCTCCTTGGGGCCGGCCTGGAATCAAGAAGCTGCCGGCTGGTGGGATGGTACCCGCTTTCGGCCGAGGAAAAAAGTTCAGAGTTCGCGGAGCGCCTCCGCCAGGCTGTCCATCTCGGGCCGGGGAGGAATGCTGCACTCAAATCCCAGCCTGCGCCAGGCGGAAGCCGTCGTCGGGCCGAGGGCGATGTGCGGGCATTGCGGTGGCTGACCTTCTAGATTCTCCAGGTAGTAGCGGGCCGAGCGTGGGGAGGTCAGCACGACAGCATCCATCCTTCCCTCAGGCAGAGGCGCCGGGGGGAGTCGGAGCATCCGGTAGACCGGCAGGAGCATGACTTCGTGTCCCGCCTGCATGAGGGTTTCGGGCAGTTCCTTTCGGTGGTCCTCCCCGCAGGCAAACACGAAGAACGCGGGCCGGTCCATTCGGGCGAGAAGCTCCGCAGCCAGAGCCGCACCCGTGCCCTCGCCCGTCAGACTAACCCGAAAACCCTGCTGTTGCGCGGCGCGAGCTGTTGTCTTTCCCACTGCGGCCAGCTTGAAATCCAGCAGCTTCGCGGCGCCGAAGCCTGAGATCTGTTCGACCAGGGGACGGGCTGCCCGGGGCGAGGCCAGCAGGAGCCATTGCTCCTGCTCCTCGGCCCGGCCTTCGCTCAGAAGAGCCAAGAGGTTTTTCCAGGACTTTGTTGACTCCAGGACTTCGAAGCGGAGTACCGGATATGGCACGATGGAGATCTCCGCTCCTGCGAGGAATTTTTCGAGTTCCACGCAGTCCTCAGCACAGCGGGTGATCAGTACCCGGCGGCTCATGAGGCCTCCGGAGAGAAGCGAAGGACGGAACGGGAGGAAAACACGTAGCCTTTCATCATCACGGTTTTGAGCATAGAGCATCAGGAAGCCCGGATAAAGGTGTGGGCGGCAAAAGTCCTGAGTTGAGGATGATCTCCAGCATGCAGGGAAGGCCATCTCCTGCCGAATGCGTGTCGACCCCTTCTGAAATTGAACTCTTCGCTCCCTTTCTGCGTATCAGTCTTTGAGGAGGGAAATATGAAGACCCTGCGTGCCCTGAAATTTCTGTTTGTCGGCCCGATCATCCTGGTGGTTCTGGCCGTCATCAACCTCATGACAAGCCCCGGTGACTGGTGGGTCCAGTGGGCGGCGCTGGGAATCGGTATTGCCTGGGTCATTTCCCTGATTCGCGTCATCTTTGCGGCGATCGTCGCCGGAGGTGTCGTCGCGCTGATCGCAGCCCTGCGAAGCCGATAAAGCCCTTCCAGGGGCGCTTATTCGGCGCCTTGAGATGAGCGTTCTCCCTCGGGTCGCTCCCCGGGTTTTCCGCATATTTTCCTTCTGCGCTGCAAAACCCATCAACAGTTCTGGCCGGGTTCACGTAGAATCAGTGAAGATGAAACTTCTCCGAATTGCGTTGATTTCCGCCGTCTTCTTCGGGCTGTTCATCAGCCTGATGGCCGGTGCAGGCTCGAAAGCAGATACTTTCGTCGATTCTGATCCTGTTTCCAGGAGCTTTCGGGGAAAACTCGAAGGCCGACTCCTGCTGACCGGGGAAGTCTATTCTCCTGATGCCACTGAGATCAGGGTTCCCAAGACTCAGGGGGGCCAGCTCCAGCTCAGGTGGATGATCGAGGACGGTGCGGAAGTCAGGGTGGGAGAGAAAGTTCTGGAATTTGACAGCACAAGTTTCTTAGAAGCGGTAGAAAAGAAAAAGATTGAACTGGATGGCGCACTCCGGGACCTCGCTCAGCAGAGCGCCCAGGCCGAAGCAGATAGGATTGACGCCAAACTCAGACTGGAACGCGCCCGGGTCAAGCATGAGAAGGCCGGAGTTTGGGCTGGGATTCCGGAGAAGCTTCTCAGCAAAAAGGACTATCAGCAATATCAGATGAGCCTTCACCGGGCGAAGGTCGAGTTGGATAAGGCCCGGGCGGCTCGCGACACCCAGAAAAAATCTCAAGAGCTGGATGTCGAAATTGCCGGTGTGAAGATCCGGGCCATTCGCAGGGAGTTGCAACTCGCGGAGAAAGCGGTCAAAGAGCTTGTTATCTGTGCACCCGAGGCTGGTGTCATCACGGTCGCGGATCATCCCTGGGAAGGCCGGAAATTCAAGGTGGGAGACACGGTCTGGGCCGGACTGACGGTGATGAGGATGCCGAAACTCGATCGGATGGCGGTTCAGGCGAGACTCTTCGACGTTGATGACGGGCGTCTCGAGCCGGGGATGAAGGTTGGTTGCGTCCTGGATACCTGGCCCGAAGAGGTCTTCAGGGGGCAAATCCGCAAGATCACGCCGATCGCTCAGGAGGTCGGGCCATTCTCGATGCGACGCGCTTTCGATGTCGACATCGATCTCGAGAGGAGCGACCCGGAAAAGATGCGACCGGGGATGTCCGTACGGGTTGAAGTTCCCCAGTCGGTGCCGGACACCCATCTTCTCGTTCCACGGTGGGCGGTCGAAAGGACGGAACAGGGCGCGAGGATTTTTCTACAAGACGGCGATCAAAGGGAGGTTGAATTAGGGCCATGCTCGGCTCAGCTCTGCATCGTCAAGAAAGGCCTTAAGGAAGGTGTCGCCCTGGCCGACAACCCGGGGGCCAGGAGATGAAACGTGGCCTGATCATCGCGGGACTGTGCCTTGCCGTGATTCTCCTGGTGCTGTTTTTCAGGCGGGAGGGCGGCTCCGGCTTCCTCCGGGCTGAAAGAACGGAGCTGAAACTCGGCGTGGAAGTCACGGGCCGGCTGCAGGCAGTCAAGAGTTCCACGATCGGGCCGCCCCAGGTACGAGGTGTCTATCGATTCAAGATTTCCATGATGGCTCCGGAGGGGAAAGAGGTCCACAGGGGGGAAGCCGTCCTCGGATTTGATACCAGCGAGCTGATGCAGAAACTCCAGGCCCGCTCGGCTGAGGTGGAATCCGCCCGCAAGGAGATCGAGAAGAAACAGATCGACAATCTGATGAAGGAACAGGATGATCGTCTGGCCCTCGCAGAGGCCGAGGCCACGCTGCGGAAGGCAGAACTCAAGACAGCTCAGCCGACAGCGATAACCATGGGCATTGAATCCCACCAGACCCAACTGGATCTTGAGCTGGCCCGGATTGAGGTTCGAGAACTGAAGAATAAAGTCGCTGCCGGTCGAAATGCGCGTCAGGCCGAACTGGACTCGCTCCAGACGCGCCTTGATCGGGCCTCCGCAGAATCACAGCAGACGCAGGAGGCGATCTCGCGAATGAGGTGTACGGCGCCCCGGGATGGGATCGTCACCTATGTCACCGACTGGCGCAACGAAAAAAAGAAGGTCGGCGACTCCGTCTGGAGGAATGCCGAGGTCCTGGAGATCCCGGATCTCTCCCTGATGAAGGCCGAGGGGCAGGTGGAAGAGGCGCTGGCCGGCCACCTTCGGGTGAAACAGATTGTCAGTTTTCATCTCGACGCCCACCCGGACATCGAGTTTTCAGGAAAAATCGCCTCAATTTCGCGCACGGTCCAGGAAAAATCCTGGCGAATTCCCGCCAAGGTCGTCAAGGTGCAGATCCAACTGGATGAGAGTGATCCGGAGAAGATGCGACCGGGAATGCGTTTCCGGGGACTCGTGGAAACTCGATGCCTCCACGATGTTCTGACCCTTCCGATCAACGCAGTTTTCCAGACGAATCAGGGGCCTGCCGCCTTCAGGAGAAGCTGGCTGGGGCTTGAGCGTGTTCCGCTCAATCTCGGCCCGCGGAATGCGGAGCGGGTTGTGATCCTTGAGGGACTTCAGGAGGGAGACTCCATCTCCAGGACGAGGCCGGATCAATGAGAAGGTTGATCTATCCTGCGCTGATCCTTGTGGGTTTTCTCGTGGGAGGCGTGGTCTTTCTCAAGGCCGACAGGAAGGCCCCCGATGTGCCGACGATGGTCATTCATCGCCGAGATATCCGCACGAAGGTATCGGCCGAGGGTCAGCTCGAGGCCGTCAAGAGTACTCCGCTCAGTGCACCGATCGTCGCCGGAATGCGGCAGAAAATCGCATGGATGCTGCCTGACGGTTCCTGGGTGGACAATGGAGATGTCGTTATCCGTTTCGATCGCTCCGATTTCGAACAGATGCGGGAAGAAGGCCGGGATGAAGAGAGCATCATCGAGAAACGCCTCGGCAAGGCTGAAATCCAGGCGGATATCAAGCTCAGGAATCTTGAGAGAGACAGCCGACTCTCCGAGGAAGAGGCGAAGATCGCCCGTGATTTCAAGAGTGCCGACACCGAGATCTATGCGAGAAATGCGATCATCGAATCCGACATCGATACCGGACTGGCCGAGGAAAAAGCAGAACACGCCCGACAGGCCGGCAAGATTCAGAAAGACCTTTCCCGAGCCGAACGGGAACTTCTGGAAATCGAGGCCAGGAAAAAGAAGCTCATGATCGAAAAGGCGGAGACCGGGCTCAAGAGCCTGGAAATCCTGGCTCCCCACGAGGGATATGTCATCTACAAGAGGGACTGGCGAGGGAATATACCGAGGGTGGGCGATGTCGCCTGGCCCGGCCAGCCCCTGGCCTCCATTCCCAAACTGGATTCCATGCAGGCAGAGGTTTTTGTTCTCGAAGCCGACGCCGGTGGTCTGGCGCCGAAAAAGAAGGCGGGGCTCAGAATCGATGCCCACCCGGAGCAACTTCTCTCAGCCGAAGTCATCTCGGTCGACCCGATCGCCCAGCGGAGAATCCGGTGGGTTCCCGTCCAGTACTTCAGGGTTGTGCTCGGACTTCAAGAGAGCAACCCGAAACTGATGAAGCCCGGGCAGCGCGTTCATGCCGTCATCACGATCGCAGAAGAAGCGGCCGCCATCGCCATTCCCCGCCAGGCGGTGATTCCGCAGGACGGAAAGAAAATCGTCTATCGACTCGAAGCGGGTGAATTCAAGGCGGTCGAGGTCGATGTCGGCGCCTCGGCCCTGGGAAAAATCATCATCACCAGGGGGCTCGAAGAGGGCGATGTCATTGCTCTCAGAGACCCCAACGAGGGGCTTGAAGGCTCGAAATCTTCGACCGGTCCCCAGGCATTCGGAGGTGTATCCTGAGACTGAGCGACGCGCTGCGAAATGCCTTTGCCAATCTGTCGGGGCATAAGCTCCGCTCAGGCCTGACCATGCTCGGGATGATTTTCGGCGTCGGGGCGGTCATTGCCATGCTGTCCATCGGCGCCGGCGCCGAAAAACAGGCCATGGAGATGATCGAGCGCCTCGGCGCCCGAAACGTCTTGATCCGCGATCTTGATTTTCCGGAGGACAAACTCGAAGAGCTGCGGAAGAACTCGCCCGGGGTCTCGCCACGGGACGCCGAAGCCATCGCCGACGCTGTCCCCGGGATTCAGGGATTTTCCCTGCGGGTCGTGATCAAACCCTACTCTGTACTGGCGGAGAGCCTGACAACAGAGGCCACGGCCCACGGCGTCAGTGCCGCGTACGCCGACCTGACGAGGCTCAGGGTTGTTGAGGGACGCTTCCTCGACGAGATCGATGTCAACCAGCACGCCCAGGTCTGTGTCATCGGCGCCTCGGTGCGGCGTGAACTCTTCGGCTTCAAGCCCGTCTTAGGCCGGGTGCTCAAGGTCAACGACGTCTGGCTGGAAGTCATCGGCGTCCTTGGCGAAACGGGGAGCGAGAAGAGGGTTCAGGGCGTTTCCATCGCCTCAACCGATTCCGATATCTACCTTCCGGTCTCAACGGCACTCCGAAAATTCGACGCGCCCCCGCTTGAGGCGCCTCTTGATGAAATCATCGTCCAGCTCACACCTGATGCGATTCCCCGCGAATCGGCGGCCCTGATGGGGGCCCTGCTGAGCCGGATGCACGGCGGTGAGGATGATTTCGAGATCATCGTTCCCGAAAAACTCCTGGAGCAAAGCCGAAGGACCCAGCGGATGTTCTCCATCGTCATGGGTTGTATCGCCGGCATCTCGCTTCTCGTTGGAGGGATCGGGATCATGAATATCATGCTGGCCACAGTCTTTGAGCGAACGCGCGAGATCGGCATTCGGCGGGCCGTCGGCGCACGGCCGCGGGATATCCGCACTCTCTTCCTGATGGAGAGCTTTGCGATCTCGGTTGCCGGGGGCATCATCGGGATCATTGTCGGCATCGCCATCGCCCACCTCGTCGCCGCATCGGCCGGGTGGGAGACCGTTGTGACCCCGATCTCGGTCATTCTCTCCTCCACGGTCTCCGTTGCGGTCGGCCTGGCCTCCGGCCTCTATCCCGCTCTCCAGGCCGCACGCCTCAATCCCATTGATGCACTGAGGTGGGAGTAGGGTTGAGAAGGGCGACAGGAGCGCCGGCTGAGCTACCGGGCCGCCCGGTCCTCGTGGATTCGGCCGTCACGCATCCTGATGATGCGTTCCGCGTAGTGGGCGATTTCATCCTCATGGGTGACCAGGATGATCGTATGCCCCTTCTCATGAAGTCCAACGAGGATCTCCATGATCTCTCCGCCGGTTGAAGTATCGAGATTCCCCGTCGGTTCATCAGCGAGAATGATCGAGGGACGGTTGACCAGAGCGCGGGCGATGGCCACCCGCTGGCGCTGACCTCCGGAAAGCTCGTTGGGCCGGTGGTGGCTGCGATCGGCCAGGCCGACGCTTTCGATGGCCTCCACAACTCGACGCCTTCGCTCTTCGGGACTTCGACCGGCGTAAAGCAGCGGAAGCTCAACGTTATGAAAGACATCAGAACGCCCAAGTAAATTGAAGGTCTGAAAGACAAAGCCGACTTTCCGGTTTCTGATGGCGGCGAGCCGATCTTCATCCAGAGCACCGACATCCTCGCCATCCAGAAGATAGCGCCCGGAACTCGGGGTGTCGAGACAGCCGATGATATTCATCAGAGTGGACTTGCCGGAACCCGAGGGCCCCATGATGGCCAGGAGTTCCCCCCGTGTGACTTCAAAGGAGATTCCACGCAGGGCTTCGACGGAAACACTCTCCATGGCGTAGGTTTTGATTAGATTTTCGATCACGATCGACATTATCTTCCGGCCTCCGGAGCCGACCGAATCAGTCTAACAGCTCTTCATAGGCCTGCCCCACCTTCGGATCGAAACAGACGAAGAGAATCCGGTCGAAAACCCCGGGCTTGTCGCGGATGAAATTCCGGGTTTCCTCAACGGCAATCGCGGCGGCGGCCGGGATGGGGTAGCCGTAGACCCCGCAGCTGATCGCGGGAAAGGCAATGCTCCGCAACCCGTGCTCAGCGGCAAGCCGGAGGCTTTCCCGGTAGCAGCTCCGCAGGAGTTCCTCTTCCCCGGCATCCCCTCCCCGCCAGACGGGGCCGACGGTGTGGATGATGTGCTTTGCCGGCAGCCGGTAGCCGGCGGTGATTTTCGCCCGGCCCGTCTCACAGCCACCGAGGCCGCGACACTCTTTGAGAAGCTCCGGGCCCGCAGCACGATGGATGGCGCCATCGACCCCGCCACCGCCGAGCAGACTGCGATTGGCCGCATTGACGACGGCATCCACCTCAAGGCGGGTGATATCACCCCGGTGAATCTCGAGGCGGGTCGGCGCCGCCATCAGCCCTCCCGGATCTCCTTGAGGCGCCGGGGGCCGGCGGCCGCGATCTCGGCCGGACAGCCCGAGGCGAAGAGCTTGAAGTTCTCGATGTAGCGGGCCGCCAGGGCATCGTAGCGGCGCCAGTACTCATCCTTATTGCCCCAGGAGGTCGAGGGATCCAGGACGTCTTCGGGCACATCGGGACAGCTCAGCGGAACCTCGAAACCGAAGAGACGATCCTTGCGGTACTCCACCTCGTTCAGGCGACCGTCAAGCGCCGCATTGAGCAGGTTCCGGGTATGGCGGATGGAGATGCGCTTCCCGACGTTGAAACCTCCGCCGACCCAGCCTGTGTTGACCAGCCAGCACTGGGCGCCGTGGCGCTCGCTCTGGCGTCGCAGCATGTCGGCGTAGGTAAAGGGGTGGTGCACCATGAAGGGCGCCCCGAAGCAGGCGGAGAATGCAATTTCGGGCTCGATTCCCAGGCCGATCTCGGTCCCCGCGATCTTCGAGGTGTAGCCGGAGATGAAATGGTAGACGGCGTGCTCGGGATCCAGGCGGGCGATCGGCGGCAGCACACCCTGGGCGTCACAGGTCAGGAGGATGACGTTTTTCGGATGGGAGTGAACCGAGCCTCCCTTGACCAGGTTGGGAATGAAGGCGGTGGGATAGGCCGCCCGCGTGTTCTCCGTCAAGCGGTTGTCGTCCAGATCGAGTTTGCGGGAGATCGGGTCCTGGACGACGTTTTCCAGGATCGTCCCGAAGCGCCGCGTGGTGGCGTAGATCTCGGGCTCGTGTTCCGCCGAAAGCCGGATGACTTTCGCGTAGCAGCCGCCTTCGAAGTTGAAAACGCCCCGGCTGGACCATCCGTGCTCATCATCTCCGATCAGCCGGCGTCCGGGATCGGCCGAGAGCGTGGTTTTTCCCGTACCCGAGAGACCGAAGAAGAGGGCGACGTCTCCATCCGGGCCGACGTTCGCGGAACAGTGCATGGAGAGCACATCCCGCATCGGCAGGAGATAGTTCATCACCGTAAAAATGCTCTTTTTGATCTCACCGCCATAGAGCGAGTTGCAGATCAGTACCATGCGCTTGGCGAAATTGATGATGATTGCGGTATCGGTCCGCGTGCCGTCGACCCTCGGATCGGTGCGGAAGGAGGGGACGGCGATGACGGTAAATTCCGGGACGTGGTTCTGGTACTCGTCCTGGCTCTCCGGCGTGATGAACATGTTCCGGGCAAAGAGCGACTGCCAGGCATGTTCGGTGATCACTCGAATCGGCATCCGGTACTCCGGATCGGCGCCGGCGTAGCAGTCCTGGACGAAGACCTCCTCATCCTGGAGGAAGGCCTGCACCCGCGAGAAAAGCGCGTCGAATTTTTCCGAATCATAGGGACGGTTGTATTCACCCCACCAGATGTTCTTCTCGGTGGAGTCCTCGAGCACGACGTATTTGTCCTGGGCCGCCCGGGCCGACCACTTGCCGGTCCGCACGACGAAGGGCCCGCCGTCGGCCATGAAGCCCTCGTTCCGGAAGGTGGCCTCCTCGTAGAGGGCGGGCTCCGGCAGATTCCAGTAGACACGGTCGAGATGAATGAGGCCGTGGTTTTCCAGGCCGAAACGGCTCTTGAGATCCTCGGCCTGAGCCGTGGCGGGGGTCTTGAATTTCAGGTATTTGCTCATGTCCAGTCCCTCACGAGTTTGCGCTCACCGATGTAGAGTTCATTGGGAGAGTTGGGGTCAATGGCCCATTTCATCCGCTCGATGCCCTCCGTGATGTCCTTGATCGAGCCGCAGAAGGAGACCCTCAGATGGCCCTCCATGCCGAACTCGACACCGGGAACGGTGACGACCTGTACCTTCTCCAGAATGAACTTCGAGAGCGCCACCGAGTCTTTCGAGTAGTGGGAGAAGTCCGGGAAGGAGTAGAAGGTGCCGCCGGGTTCGTCGATGATGACGCCGTCAAAGGCGCGGAGCTGCTCCATCAGGACATTCCGGTTGTTCTCCAGGGTCAGACGGAGGTTGTTGACACTGGACTGAATGCCGTTGATGGCGCCGACGGCGGCATGCTGGAGCAGGGCCGAGGGGCCGGAGGTCTCATGACCCTGGATATTGGTCATGGCCTCGATGAGCTTGGTGTTGCCCACGGCCCAGCCGATGCGGAAGCCGGTCATCGCGTACTGCTTGGAGACGCCGTTGATCAGAATCAGCTTGGAGTTGTCCGAGCGGTCCTTGACGAAGTCATAGCAGTTGACCG
>JANTFG010000044.1 GCA_024763555.1 Thermoanaerobaculales bacterium | reverse complement strand
TGAGGGCCCGCTCCGGATGCGGCTCCTGCTCCTGCTCCGGTATGGGTTTCCGTGTGGCGCTTGGCTCAGCCCGCGAAGTCGACGTCCACCTCAGGCTTCTGAGATCCATCGGGACAGTTGATCGTCAAAAAGCCGCAACGGCCGTTGAACTCTTCGACCGCGTACGGGCGATAAAAGGAGATTGTTGCATCCGCGGCGGTGAGGGGCCGGCGACGGGGCCGCATTTTCCGCTCGCATGGGCAGGCCGTGATTCTGCCCTCTCCACTGGACGGCTTCGCCTTAAACCAAAGCACAGCGAATTGATATTTCGGAATCTACCGTGCTATAATTTTATGGGAGAAAAAGAGGTAAGAAAATGGAGATTAATACAGATAAAAAATTGAATGTTCCCTTATCGCAAGAAATGCACCAGGCGCTTTTTTCTGAAGCACACGCCGCCGGCGTCCCAGCTACCCGGCTTGTTCGGTCACTTCTCGAAGACTGGCTTGAACAGCGGAGGCGGGAACGGCGCAGAGAGGAAGTGCGGAAGTTTGCCCTGAAACATGCAGGGAGCACCCTCGACCTGGAACCTGAACTCGAGGTCGCTGCAACTGAAGAGCTTGTTCGTGTCTTTGACGAGGATAGCAATGAAACGCGGTGAGGTATATTGGGCGGAACTTCAACCCAGGTCTGGATCCGAGCAACAGGGGCGACGACCGGTGATCATCGTGTCCAGCGATGGCTTCAACGAGGTCCCGAACTGGCGGTCGATCATCGTCATTCCAGTAACAACTTCGTCTCGGCAGGCTGGTCGTGGACCCTCCGCAGTTCCCATTTCCGGTCATGCATCGGGCCTGAGCCAACACTCTCTTGCGCTATGTCACCAGATCACGACGCTGGACCGGTCGAAGCTTCAAACCCGGGTCGGCACGATCTCATCGGAGGAGATGGAGAGGGTCGAGCGGGGAATCTTCGCCGCGTGCGATCTGCCATCTTGACAACTGAAGTTCAGGGAAGAGCATTTTCAACTCGGACCGCCCGTTGCGCCCGAGCCTGTCGCTGATTCTGGGCCTGCTTCTGCCACTGTCGCTGAGCCTGTCCCTGGATCCGGAGCAGCAATCCGGAGCCGGAGCAGGGGCGGCCGTGGTTTTTTGAGCGGATTGCGGGAGAGATGATCGCGGTCTCTGTTTCTGAAGCCGGAGCTGAGAGGCGGTGGCCAAAATCCATGCGGTCGTGGGATGTGCCGAGCACTACGAGTACGACTCTGTCGGCTCAGCTTTGCGTTTCGGGCCTGGAATCCGGCTCCGGAAGGGATTCCGATTCGCGGCTCCGGATGCGGTTTCCGCCGCGGTTTGCGGCCCTCTCCCAAGGGAAGTGCGATCGCGCCGTTTCCAGCGACGATGTGCTGACTCTCAACTTGATTGAGAATCTCAGAGCAAAAGCACTTTCTTTTCCGCAGCTTCTCTTTGCTCGAGAACTCGTTGGGCCTCAGGTTTTTCGAGTTCTCCTTCGAGGAGCTGGAGATCAAAAGGGTGGGGGCGCCCTTTGGCATTGGTCGCTCGGATTTTTCCTCTGATGTAGCATGGGCTGATGGGAATTTTTGAAATCTCCGGGCTGGTGTTGGATCGGCGGGACTATCGGGAGCGCGACCTCCTGCTGAGCATTCTCTGCCCCGATCGGGGAAGCCTGCGGGGGATCTTCCGGGGCGCCCGGGGAGGCCGTGCCCCGCGGGCCTCCGCCGCCGAGCCCCTCTCGCTGGTCCATGCCCAGTGCTACCAGGGTCCGCACGCCGAAATGATCAACTTCCGTCAGGTGGAAGTCGAGATCTCCTCATTTCCGCTGGCCTCGGATCTCAGGCGCGCTTCGGCGGCCGCGGTCGTGGCCGAGGCACTCGCACTCTTCTGCCCGCCCGACGAGCCGGCGCCCCGGCGGTTTCGGCTCGGCAAAGCGGTGCTCGAAGGACTCCTGAGAAAGATGGAGGCCCGGACTGCCATTGTCTACACCCAGTTCTGGCTCTTCCGGCTCAGTGGACTGATGCCGGATCTGAAAATCTGTAGCTCCTGCGGGGACAGCCTTGATCGCGGTCTCATCTTTGCCGACTTTGGGGAGGGCTGTCTGTGTCGGAGCTGTGCGCCGCAAGGTATCGTCCTGGATCAGAGATCGGTGGAGCTTCTGCGGGAGTTCGAGCGACGAGGACCCGGGCCGGAGTTGTCGGAAGCGACACCGGCCCTGGTCTCGTGGATGAACTCGAGAATCCGCATGATCGCGGACAGACCACTCAAGGCGCTGGACTTTTTCAACAAAAGCTGTTGATGATCTCAAGGGAAAAATCGTGGCCGAGGGGTGGGTGGGCTCCGATTCAACTGCGGGCGCATCAGTGTCGGTGGACCGCTGTCTCCGCTGACAATGCCCGATCAGGCCGTTGTCGGCGCGATTTGCAGCGGGTTTCGAGCGTCAATTCGTTGATTTTTCATGGACGTCGTGGTACATCTTTGAAGGAGATGTTGAGTTTTCTGGCCGGAATCGGGAAGGTTTTTTTATCGGGACTTTTCCGGCAGGCCAGGTCGGATCGGAGAGATTATGGCCAAGACGATTTTGCTGGCGGATGATAGCCTGACAATTCAGAAGGTGGTCGAGCTGACTTTCGCGGATACCGACTTCGATGTCGTTTCGACATCCAGTGGCGACGAGTTGCTCCAGAAGCTCCCGTCCACGGCGCCGGATATCGTGGTCTGCGACACCATTATGCCGGGGATCGATGGCTATGATGTGTGTCAAAAGATCAAGTCCGATCCTGCGAGCCTTCATATTCCGGTGATCATGTTGACGGGTACCTTTGAACCTTTTGACAGGGATCGTGCCCTGGCCGTCGGGTGTTCGGAGATCATTACAAAGCCTTTTGAGGCACGGAAGCTCGTTGAGACCGTGAAAGCCCTGGCCGAGGGTGGTGGTGTGGCCGCTCCGGCGCCGGAACACATGGAGGGTGCCGTGTCGCCCCAGGTGTTTGAGGGCGCCGTCGCCCCGCCGGTCTCGGACGTCCAGGCTTCGGCTGAAACTCCCGTCGAGGAATACGGGACGATGATGATGGAGACTGCCCTTCCGGATGAAGCCGAGGCCGCGCCCGAGGAGGGGCTGGACTTCACATCCACCGGTTTTGCCGCGATGGAAGCGGCAGGCCGCGCTGAGGAGGAGCGGATTCCGGATAGGCCGGATACCGGGCTTGACTATGAAAGCCCCGCCGAGACTTCCGACTTTGTATTCGGTGGGGACACCGATGGCGAGGTGGCCGAAGATGCTCCCGTAATCGACGCTCCTCCGGAGGCAGTGTCATCCGGGCAGACACAGCCGATTTCGGCGGAGGAGCTTGCTGCGTCAGGTGAAGAGGTCGAAGAGGAGCATTGGAGTCGTGGGGAAGAGATCGTCGAGGAAGTCGTCTCAACGGGTCCCTTCGGCGGGGAAAGTGGTGAAGAGGATATCGATACGGTGCCGCCGGAGGCTTTTGCGGCAGCAGAAGCGGCGGTTATGGAAGAGGCCGTGATGGAAACCGCCGATACCGCTTCTTTCGACGCGACGGTCGCCATGGATGCAATTCCCACCTCTGAGGAAGCGCAGGTTGAGGCTGAGGTCTTTGAGGAAACTCCCGGTGTGGATGAAGTTCCGGCGGAGCTTCCTGATGCCTTTGTTCAGACCGGGGAAGTCGAGCCCGTTTCGGCCGGGTCGGAGCTTGTTGAAGAGGCCCTTTCAGAGAAAGGGGTCGAAGAGCTTTCGGAAGCCGAGGTCCTGACCGAGGCGGAGGAAGCCTTTCCGGTTCTCGAAGAGGAGGTTCCGGTGCCGGAAGCAGCGGATGATGCTGCATACGATTCCGCAGCCTTCGTGTCAGATTCTCCGGTCGAAGGTCTGTCGCAGACGCCTCAGGTTGCGCTATCCGGCGGAAGCCTCTCGGATGATGATATCGATCGGCTTGCCCGAAGGGTACTTGAGCTTGCAGCGGATCGCATTGAAAGGATCGCATGGGAGGTTATCCCCGACATGACCGAGATTGTGGTCCGTGACCGGGTGCGGGAACTCGAGGCCCGAATCGAGGGTGAGGATCAATAGTCCCCTGCCCGGCGCAGAGAGCCTCCTGAAGGCTTCAAAGCGCATTGCGCATGTCGTCCGGCTCGAGAGCATCGACTCAACCGATCTTCTCGCACGGAGGATCATCGCTGAAGCTGCTGATGAGGACGAGATTCTGGCGGCGACGCTGATCCTCGCTCAATCCCAGCGAAAGGGACGGGGACGGCGAGGGCACGAGTGGGTTTCTCCCTCCGGTGGTCTTTACCTCGACTACCTCCGGAGCGGTTTTTCGACGGATCAACTGAAATATTTCAGCCTCTGTGGCGCCGTCGCGCTCTGCAGGGTTCTCGAAGAGCTGGGGCCGGTTCAACCGAAGATCAAGTGGCCGAACGATATTCTCCTTGAGGGAGGCAAACTTGGAGGTTTTCTGTGTTATGCCCTCCGGGCGGCGGAGTACTATGCCGCCATTGGTCTCGGGCTGAATGTAGGGGAAGCGCCTGATCCCGGGCCGGAGGCGAAATACCCGGCGCGGGCCCTCAAAGAGGTCCTTCCGGATGTTGATCTGGATCCCGGCGGCCTGGCCGTAGCCTTCGTCGAAGCCTTCGAGGCGGCGCTGGAGGATCTCCCTTCGAGCAGGTTGGCCTGGACTTCCCGGCTGGCGCACCGCCCGGGGGAGAAGATGAAGATCTGTCTGGAGAACGGCGAGGAGATCTCCGGCGAATTCGAGGGAGTTGATGCGGACGGCTGCCTTCTCGTGAAAAACGCGGAGGGGCTGAGAAAACTGAGTTCCGGGGATATTTTCCCGGTCTGAGCGGGGGGCGGAACCGGAGCGGAGGGCAGGAGCAGAATCCGAGACCGGAGCAGAGGGCCGGAGCCGGAACCGATGCAGAAGCCGGAGCCGGGACGGCCGTGGTTCTTTGTGCGGAGTGCGGGGGCGATAATCGCGGTCTCTGGTTAAGCAGCGGACACTGGGAGGCGGTGGCCGAACATATGTGGTCGTGGGATGTTCCGATCACTTGGAGTGCGACGCTGTCGGCTCAGCCTCGCGTTTCGGGCGTCAGGGCCGGCTCCGGATGCGGTTCCGGCTCCTGCTCCGGTCCCTGCTCCTGCTCCTGCTCCTGCCACTGTCACTGAGCCTGTCCCTGGATCCGGATTGCCGCTTGCGACGACTCGTGCGTCAGCGCTGCCGATCGGCGGGAGTGTACAGAAGAGGTCCTGCCGTTGTAGAATCCCCCGCTGTATCGGAAGGAGTGTCTCGATGTCTGAAATTCCGAAGAGATTTGACCACCAGGCCGCCTCCGAGAGGTGGCAGAAGGCCTGGGAAGAGTGGAAGCTTCATCGCTGGGATCCGGCGAAGAGCCGTGACGAGACATTCGTTGTCGATACGCCTCCTCCGACGGTTTCGGGTTCACTCCATGTCGGGCATGTCTTCAGCTACACCCACCAGGATCTCCTGGTGCGCTATCAGCGGATGCGGGGAAAGAACATCGCCTATCCCATGGGCTGGGACGACAACGGATTGCCGACGGAGCGCCGGGTACAGAATGTATTGGGGATCCGATGTAATTCCCACCTTCCATACGATCCGGAATGGAAGCCCGAAAAAGTCGAGGGCAAGAAGAAGAAAGACATCGTCATCCAGGAGGTCTCCCGTCGGAATTTCATCGAGGCCTGCGCCCTGATCACCGAGGAGGATGAGAAGGCCTTCGAGCACCTGTGGCGGCGTCTTGGTCTCTCCCTGGACTGGAGTGAGCAGTACGCGACCATCGACGAACACTGCCGGCGTCTCTCGCAGCTCTCCTTCCTCGATCTCGTGGAGAAGGACCAGGTCTACAATATGGAGTCGCCCAATATGTGGGATATCGACTTCCAGACCGCGGTTGCCCAGGCCGAGGTCGAAGACCGGCCGCAGAAGGGTTTCTTCCACGATGTGCGCTTCGCCGTCGAAGGCGGGGGTGAGCTGATGATCTCGACGACGCGGCCGGAACTCCTGGCCGCCTGTATCGCCGTGGTGGCGCATCCCGATGACGAGCGATATCAGGGGCTCTTCGGAAAATTTGCCGTCACGCCGCTCTTCGGCGCCCGGGTTCCGATTCTGGCCGCCGAGCACGCCGATCCCGAAAAGGGGACCGGCATCCTGATGGTCTGTACCTTCGGCGACGCGATGGACGTCGAGTGGTGGAAGCAGTCGAAGCTCCCGGTCAAGCAGATCATCGGCCGGAACGGTCGGCTCCTGCCGGTGGAATTCGGTGCAGCGCCTTTCGAGAGCGCGGATATCGAAGCGGCGCAGAGGGCCTACGATGAGCTTGCCGGTCTGACGGCAAAGCAGGCCAAGAAGAAGACAGCGGAGCTGCTGGCGGAGGAAGGCTCCTTCCCAGGCGGCGGGGTCGCCCTGGTCGGTGAGCTGAGACCCACCGATCAGATGGTCAAGTTTTATGAGAAGGGCGACCGTCCCCTGGAGTTCGTCCCGACCCGCCAGTGGTTTATCAAGATCCTGGAGCACAAGGAGGCCCTCCTGGCCCAGGGCGCGAAGATCCAGTGGCATCCGGCCCACATGAGAACCCGATACGACCACTGGGTCGAAGGCCTCAACCAGGACTGGTGCATCTCCCGGCAGCGCTATTTCGGAGTTCCATTCCCCGTGTGGTACCGCCTTGATGAGGCTGGGGAGCCTCTCTTTGATGAGCCGATCTACGCCGCCAAGGAGCAGCTGCCGGTCGATCCCCAGATCGATGTCCCCGCCGGATTTGAGGCATCTCAGCGGGATGTCCCGGGCGGGTTCACAGGTGATCCGGATGTCATGGACACCTGGGCGACCTCCTCCCTGACGCCGCAGATCCAGAGCCACTGGGGCATCGATGAAGAGCGGCATCAGAAACTCTTTCCCATGGACGTCAGGCCGCAGTCCCACGAGATTATCCGGACCTGGGCCTTCTATACCATCGTCAAGGCATGGATGCATTCCGATGAGATCCCCTGGAAAAACGTCGTCATTTCGGGATGGATCCTCGATCCGGACCGCAAGAAGATGTCCAAATCCAAGGGCAACGTGGTGACGCCGGAGAATCTCCTTGATGAGTGGACTGCGGACGGTGTGCGTTACTGGGCGGCGCGTGCCCGTCTGGGAACGGATACGGCCTATGATCCCGGCGTCTTCAAAGTTGGAAAGCGCCTCGTTAACAAGGTATTCAACGCCAGTCGCTTCGTCCTGATGCAGCTGGATCGGGTGGACGCCGAGGGTAGAATTCCCGGTGTCGAGGCGATCTCCGAGCCGCTGGACCTGGCCCTGGTCGATCGCCTGCGCCATACGATTGGAGCGGCAACGAAGGCCTTCGATTCTTATGATTATGCGACGGCCCTGCAGGTTGCGGAAGAGGATTTCTGGAATTTCTGCGATCACTACCTGGAGCTGGTCAAGCTGCGATCCTACTCTGAAGAAGATACCCCCGAGCGAAGATCTGCAATGGCGGCCCTCGCCTGGGCCCTGCGTGTTTTTCTCCGCCTGTTGGCCCCCTTCCTTCCCTTTGTGACGGAGGAGGTGTGGTCCTGGCGTTTTGCGGACGCCGAGGGTCGCGGGAAATCGATTCACACCACCGCCTGGCCCGCCCCGGAAGAGGTGGAGTCGGTTTCCCTGCCGGAGCAGGAGGAGGTCTTCGCAGCGGCTGTTGAGGCCCTGACGGCAATTCGCGGCGCCAAGACCACGGCTCAGAAAAGCCTGAGGTGGCCCGTGTCGCTGATGAAGATCGCAGCTCCGGGCAAGGCGCTGGAGGCCTTTGAGGTCATCCGTTCCGACGTCATGCGGGCCGGAAACGTGGAGGCGATCGAGACCCGTGAATCCGCCCCGTCGGAATCCGGACTCTTCGAGTTTGAAATCAGTCTGGCCGAGGAGATGCCGGAGTAGAGACCGGCCGGAAGGCCTCGAATGGAAATCATGCAATGCTCCGGTCCATTTTCGGCCCGGACGTGGAGGATCAGATGAAACTGTTGAAAAATCTATTCAAGAAGAACACCCCACCGGAATCCGCCCGCACCATGGGTCGTAACGAGACCTGCTGGTGCGGCAGTGGAGTGAAGTACAAGAAGTGTCATTTTGAGTCTGATCGCCAGTACTTCTCCCAGCAGCTGGCGGAATCCTGCCGCGGCGGCTCTTGAAAGGGCTGAGATGGAGCGAGTTCGCTCCGGGAGTGTAACCGTCTCAATGGCATCGGCATAGAGTGGAATATGAAGAGACGTCTTTTTGCCTGTGTCACAATTCTGCTGGCCTTCTCGTGGGCCTGTTCTGCGATCGAGGGAGGAGCGGATATGCCAAAATCCGACGAGGAATTGAAATCGGAGTTAAGCGAGTTGCAGTACCGGGTGACGAAGTGCTCGGCAACCGAGCCGCCTTTCGCCAACGAGTACTGGGACAATCACGAGCCCGGAATCTACGTCGACGTCATCAGCGGCGCGCCGCTCTTTTCCTCCCTCGATAAGTTCGATTCCGGTTCCGGCTGGCCCAGCTTCACCCGCCCTCTGGATGAGGCGGCCATTGCCGAGAAAGAGGATCGAAGCCTGGGAATGAGGCGGGTCGAGGTCCGTTCTGCGAAGGCCGATTCCCACCTCGGCCACGTCTTCCCCGACGGACCGGGCCCCACCGGTCAGCGCTACTGTATCAACTCGGCTGCCCTGCGCTTCATCCCTGCGGAGAAGCTCGCAGAGGCAGGTTACGGGCAGTTCGTGGAGGATTTCGTCAGGGCCGGGCTTCTTCCTGCACAGGAGAAAGCTCAAGGCGACTCGAAATCCCTGAAGGCGGAGGAGAGGATGAAGACGGAAGATCGCGGTCTGGAAACGGCAATTGTAGCGGCGGGCTGTTTCTGGGGAGTGGAGCATCTCTTCAAAGAACTCGATGGTGTGGAGTCCACCGAGGTCGGCTACTGCGGTGGCTTTGTGGACCATCCCACCTATGAGCAGGTCTGTACGGGAAGGACCGGTCATGCGGAGTCCGTTCGGATTCTCTTTGATCCCGGGAAGACGAGTTATGAAGAGGTATTGCGTTTCTTTTTCCGACTGCACGACCCGACGACCTGGAATCGGCAGCACAACGACGTCGGTTCCCAATACCGCTCCGCAATTTTTTATCTCAGTCCCGAACAGAAAACCATCGCCGAAAGGGTCAAAGCCGAAGTGGATGCCTCCGGGGTTTTCGAGGATCCCGTTGTGACCGAGGTCGTCGAGGCGAGCGAATTCTGGTCGGCCGAGGAGTACCACCAGGACTATCTCAAGAAGCACCCCGACGGCTACATGTGCCACGTCCTCCGAGAGCAGTAGAGAAGGCGGGGCGGGTGCCCCATTCAAAGCGGGAACTGGAATGGGGGCCGGGAGTCGGGGCCGCGATCCGTGTCGGAGACGACGACCGGGTCGGCAAACCGCGACCGGATCGGTAGGCCAGGGCAGAGACCGGAGCCGATTCCGGCTCCGGGTCCGAGGCCCGAAACGCGAAGCTCACACGGTACGCTTTCACTCGAAGTGGTCGGAACATCCCACGACTGAACCGGAACAGGAACCGCGAACCGAAGCCGCAGCCGGAACCGGCTCCCACCCGAACGGCGCCGGCCACCCTCGAATCAGGGGGGGGGCCTCTACGATCGCCTTCCCGGCTGCCCGCTCCGCTCCAACTCCGACAACTAATCCGGCGCCGGACCCAGAGACACGGTCATCGCCCAGAAGCCAGCGACTGTCCCGACCCGGACATCGGTTTGCGACTCCGGATGCTGTTCCGGTTCCGGTCACCCGCTCCTGCTCCGGCTCGGGATACCAGGGTTGTGCTTCGGCCCATGCATTCCGATCAAAGGATCACGATCCCACCGGCTCCGGCCTCGGCTCCAGCTGCGGTTCCTGTTCCGGCTCCGGCACTCCGCTCCGGCTCCTGCATCGCTGTCCGGCTCCGGCCTCGGCTCCCGCTCCAGCCCCGGTTTCAGGTGCCGGGCTCGGCAGGGTGAACCCTCCCGGGCGGCTGAGAAAGGCCCTGGATTTCAGCGCCGGTCCTGGACTCTCAGCGTCTGGAAAACCGGGTCGCCCGTGCGTGCATCGACGGTTGAGGCCCACGCCGTGGCTCGGCCACCCGCGTTGAGAACTCGGAGCTCAATTCGTCCTCCCGAGATGCTCTCGTCAGTGACTTTCCTGAAAACCCGGTTGATCTGCCTGGACCTGCCTGCGCCGAGGTGGTAGCTCTGTCTTCCGATTTCGCTTCCCGAAGACCCGAAGAACACTGCTTCGATGTCCACCACCTCTGAGCCGAAGTTCATCAGGCCGAGGTTGGTTCTTCGGGAGGAATTCTCATCCAGCTGGATCAGATGGCCGAGGAGGCCGGGATAGAGCGTCCGTTCTCCGCTGGGATCAATTCCGGGACTTCGCTGGCCATAGCTTCCCCTTTCTCCACTGTCGTTGAAGGTTCTGCCGGCAGCCGCAAATCCATGATCCGCGGAGAATATCAGCGTACCGGCGCCCTCCGCGTCAAACAGGCTTCCGAGGGGGTCCTCGATCAATTCGAGAGCGTGGGGTTCGAGGTTGATACTGATCGGACCCAGAAGGGCGCCGTTGTTCGGCCGGAAATGTGCTTCGATCTGAACCGGTCGGCGGTTGGTATTCGTCAGAGCGATACGACTTCGCCAGTGGGTGCCGTTGCTTCCCTCCGTATGGGCGACGCCCGCGACCTCGACATCAAAGGAATAGAGGTGGGGCAGGGCCTCGAAATAGATCGGGTCGCCGGATACATTGTCGACAATCGAGGCGAAGACAAAGGCGGAGCTTCCTTCATCGATGGGCTCGATTTCCGCCCGCAGGCCTTCGACTCCCTCTCCGGCGATGGGCAGAAGAAATCTGCTCTTCAGAAGGTATTGACGAGGCTGGAGTTCAATGGTCTCGGAGTGAAGGATGTCTCCCTCCGGTGTGTAGACGCGAAGCGTGAAACGTCCTGTATCTTCCGTGGCGTTGACAAGGCCGAGATTCGTTCGGAAACTCGAATTCTCCTCGAGCGGATAGAGGTGGCCCGTCATGGGGTATGCGATGGCGTAATTCAGAGGAATCGCGCGGATGTATTGGCCGAACTGGCCTGAATCCGTCTGGTTGTAGACGCGGGCGCCCGCCAGAATTCCCGGAAGGGACGTGATCCAGAGGGATGCGCTGCCCGTCTTCTGGAAAAGCTCGTTCATCGCGTCCGGGAAGATGCGGGATTCACCGGGGTCGAGCGTGATCGCGACGACCTTGCTCAGCAGATTTCGGGTCCGAAGCTGGAGATCGACGATCCGTCGTTCGTCGCTGGTGTTGACGAGGGCCAGCTCGGATCTCCAGTCCGTTCCCGCCAGACCCGAGACTTTCGAAATCGATGGCAGTACAGTGGTTTCTTCAGGCAAGAAAGGTGGAACATAGCATTCCGGGGGTGATTGGAGATAGCGATCCAGAAATGAGTCGAGGTCCGCTGCGCTGGAAAGAGGTAGACCGCACCACTGGGTGGTGGGCGTGGCCCAGCCCCAGGTGTCCTGTTTGATCGCCGTGCCGTCGCAGTCGAGGACCCAGCCCGAATACCAGCCGCTTCCCCGGTAGGTGCCGGTCATCGTATTACTCATGTTGTCAACCATGAAGGGGAAGCTGATCTCGAAATCAGTCTTCAGCCAGCGGGCACGCTGGGCTCGCTCTCCCAGGGAACGGACATCTGCCGAGGGGTGATTCCAGCCGAGCTCCGAGGTCGGGCCGCAGGGCGCAGCGAAAGGGTCGGGATGGGCTTCGACGATGTAATTATAGAGAAATGAGATTTGAGAGCCGTAGTTCCGGGCGCGTTCCTCCAGGACCGGGAGGTTGAGAAATCCGGGCTGTCAGGTGGCGGAGGTCTGCCAGAAGACGAGAGGACGGTCTTTGAGAAGGTCGGCCATGTCGATTCTCCTCATGTTCTGGTCGAGAAAGACGTAGAGAGGAGCGGGGTCTCCTTCGAAAACGCCGGCCGCGGTCGCAGAGATGGCGATGGAAAGGCAAAGAACAAGCGCTGAAAGGACTTTCATGAGAACCTCCTTATGACAGATTTTGTCCGGAGATGGGGGAAGGTTACATCGGGTTTTTCAAAGCCTGGAGATCTGGACTCAAGGACCAATCAACATGGGCTTTGTGGGAATATTGACAAGAGAATCTCAAGCCCAGGAATGACGGCGTTCTGGAGAAGGATGTGGGTTGTCAAGCAGTAGATTCTCATCCTCTTCGATGTTCTCCTTGCCATCTGGTCTTCGATCATCACCCTGCTGCCGGCCGGAATCCGTTCAAGAATCAGTATTCCTTTCCAGTACGCAAATTGGATGGAGACGGCGGCCGGAACGGGAGCCCTGAGCAGACTCCAGGGCCTGAGCTGCAGTCGGGGGTCGCGTACTGCGGCGGAGATCGGGAGTTGTCAACGGCAAACAGGGAAGACGGCTTCAAGAAAAAGTGGCCCCGGGCCGAAAGCCCGGGGCGATTGGAGAATTTGGACTTCTCCGGAGAAAAATTGAAAGCACCTCAGGGGTTCTGATTGCTCCAGGAATCCAGGTTTCCTCCTTCGAATCCGTCCGAGAAGATATTGGGATCTTCCGGGGCTGCAAAGCTGACGACGGCCATCCCGATATTCTCCTCTTGAGACCCCAATGGCCGTGGCATGTACTCCCGGGAATCCGTCCAGGAGACGTAGGCTTTGCCGCCGAATGCGTCCAGACCAATGTAATCCCCGGTCTGATTTGGGTTGGCGTTCGGATTGTCCGCAGTGTTCAGGTTGCTGAAGGAGACATCATCGTTCGGAAACTCCGGCGAGGGTGCGCTGACACGGATATTCGCTTCAAAACTGAGACCGCAGTCGGTGGACCGTGCGAGGTAGATGTCGATCTTCCGCCCCTGCTCGGAATTCCGCGTGTCCTGCCAGACAACCAGAACATCTCCGGTGCTCTGGTCCACCGAAAGGGCCGGATGAAACTGGGCAAAAGGGCTGTCGTCGTCGTTGACGCGGACGGGAGCCGACCAGGAAGTGCCTCCGTCAATCGATCGAATGACGAAGATGTCCGCCGCCTCCTGCTCGTCGACGGAAGGGGCGTCGGTGTAGACGGTGTAGAGGGCTCCATGACAGGCGCCTCCGCTGTTGTCGACGTCGATGAAGGCGAAGTTAGAGGCGCCGCGCTCATCCTGGGCTTCGATATTTGAGCCGGTCGAGAAGGAGACGAAGTGCTCCTCCGCCAACATCTGGGGCTGGGTCCACGTCCGGCCGCCGTCGGATGACTGGCTGTAGTAAGTTCGCTGGAACTGGTAATCGGGGTCGATGCCCTGATAGACGATGTGGACTGTTCCGGTGTCGGAAACGGCGAGTTCGCATCCGATCTCGGGCAATCCAACGAGACCCGGAAGATCGGCCTCGGTCCACTGGACGCCGCCGTCGGTGGAATAGGCGATGACCTCGTCGTGGTCCCGGTCCCAGCACACGTACTGGTTCCCGTAATGGGGATTGGCTTCGCCGGATTCACTGGAAATCGGGTGGGTGTCGATTTCCATGAAATTTTTGTCGTTCATCTTCAGGAGGCCGTCCTGCTTCCAGCCGTCCCGGATGATGCCATGGGCCGCCCAGCTCGCACCGCCGTTCACTGATCTGGCCACGACCATCGAGGCGCCTGCTGGATAGCAGGTCAGGGTATTACATTGATAGCAGACGGCCATGTACTGCAGGTATGCGCGTCCCTGGTCATCCCAGATGACTTCGGGATCGGAACCTGTTGTCATATCGCAGCCTCGGAGGGGTTCCTCCAGGCCGTAATCCTCGGCTCTCGGAGCACATGTATTGTGCCAGTTTTCTCCCTCGTCCATCGAGTAAAAGACCAGTATTGGGCCTTCACCGCAATCAAGCGAGCCGCCCTCGAGCTTTCCCCAGGAATTCGAAGCCGCAACGATCTGCGTCGGATCGAGCGGATTCACGGCAATCTGGACCTCGCCCTGGTATTCGTCAGGAGGAACGGGCTCGAAGGCGCCGACGTTGTGATTTGAAGAGACCTCCTGTGCCTTCTTGTTTTCAGGGATTGGTTTCGGGGATGTGTTCTCCCCGCTGCCGGAAAATGTATCCGGGAAATGGAGTTGGAGCCATCGCCGATGGAGCTTCCCCGTGAGCCCGGAAACAAAACCGTCCTCCATCTCTTCTTGTCGCCGGATTTCATGAATGTCCAGGGGCGAAATCGGCAGATATCGGAGGCCCTCGTCAAAGATCCCGCTCTCCGGGATTGCTTTGCTTCCTTCCGGCAGTCTCGTTGCCGACAGGCGCTGGTAGTTGGGGTCCTTCTCGAGCTCGGCCAGAATTTCAGCCTTCCGGTCCAGATCCCAGGAGCGGTATTCGGCGAATGAGACGGCCTCAAGCGAGGATGTCCCCGAGTGCTCTGAAGATTGAGTGTTCGTGTCGGCGGCTTTGGCCGCCGGCACAAGTAGATTGAGTATGAGGATCAGGCTGCTGACAATTCCTTTCATCTTTCCTCCTCGGGTGCTGATCACCCTGATTTCCTGTTTCACATCTATGGTGGTGCCGAAATGTTGCAATTGCGTATCAGTGATGTATCAGGATGCTGCACTTCTGTGACAGCGGAGGCCGGCCCCGGGAAAGGCATCGGCGCCAGATCCTGATCGGCTCAGTCTTGGCGGCCGCTCCGCCCACGCCCCTCCCCGGGACCGAGAGCCGGATCGAAGAAGGAATCAAATTCCGGGAGGCCGGGAGTATCAGGAGAGACTCGGTGCGTACCTTGTATGATGGAAGAAGGATGAATGGGGGTCCGCCAATGTGCTTCGTGAAACTCACCCGGCTGGTGTTTGTGTTTTTTCTGGTCCTCGGATCAGGTGGAGGACTCTTCGCCCAGCAGTGGGATGCCGTGATGGATGGGGGCTTCGAAGAGGGAAGTCCCAATCCCTTCTGGCTGGAAGAAGGGGAGCCGTCCATCATGATGGCCTCGACTCTGGCACACAGCGGGGACTGGCTCGCCGCCATGGGTTCGGATGCGGAAGCGATTGCCGCCGACTATTTTCTGTACCAGGACCTTGATATGGGAAGCGGCGGATCGACCCTGAAGTTCTGGTGGAGATGGGCTTCCAGTTCAGGCGCCGGCGAGGATTATCTCCGGGTGTGGATCGATGATCAGGTGGTCTTTGAGCAATACGCGGATACCTTTTTCGCCACTGCAAACTTTGAGCAGGCTTCCATCGATCTCCCCGGAGATCCCGACGGGCTGATCCACGAACTTCTCTTTGAACTCCACAGCAGTGGTGATACCACCACCGATGCTGCAACCCTGGTTCTCGTCGACGACGTGGAGCTGATGACCTGGGATTCCGAACTCCTGACGGCGGATTTTTTCTGGAATCCGGAGATTCCGGGTGTCGACGAGCCCGTGCAGTTTACCGATGTGTCGACCGGGAATCCCGATAACTGGGAGTGGGATTTCGGGGATGGGACGAGGTCGACGGAGCAGAATCCGATCCATACCTTCAGGGGGGCCGGGGAGTATGACGTCGTCCTGACGGTTGGAAGAAGCGCCGATGGCGACCAGGACTGGATCGACCAGATCGTGACGGTCGGAGAGGACCTCTCCGCCGAATTCTCCTGGGATCCCGGGAATCCCGAGGCGGGTACAGAGGTTTTTTTCTCGAATGAGAGCAGGGGCGGGCCCGACAGTTTCAGCTGGGATTTTGGAGACGGTTTCACCAGCGAAGAGGAGAACCCGACCCACGTCTGGGACAACAGTGGCGTGTACACGGTGTCCCTCGAGGTCTACAGGAGCAGCGACGGCGCCTGGGATTATGTCGAACATGAGGTCCCGGTCGGTAGAGCGCCGGGGGCGGAGTTTTCCTGGGATCCGTGGTTTCCCAGCGCCGGCGAGGAGGTTTACTTTTCAAACGAGACCTATGGCAATGTCATCTGGTCCTCCTGGGACTTCGGAGACGGGAGCAACAGCGGGGAGTCCGACCCGGTCCATATTTTTGTGGAGGCCGGTGATTATCAGGTCAGCCTGACGGTTGGAATCCTCCTGGACTCCGGGGCAACGGCCGAGGGTACGGTCAGCTACATCGTTTCCGTCGGCGGGACGGAACTGGATCCATGGTTCGACTGGGATCCCTGGAGTCCCGCACCGGGTGAGCAGATTGAGTTCCGGGACCAGTCCGAGGGCTCAATTACAGAGTGGAGCTGGGATTTCGGCGACGGAAGTGTAGGAAGCGGCGACACGGTCGTCCATAGCTATGAAAACGCGGGCAGCTACATCGTGAGCCTGGTGATTCGCGATGCGGCCGGGAATACCGCCGCAACCAGTCAAATCATCGAGGTCGGGGAGATCGACTACTGGGCCGACTTCTACTGGGATCCTGAGATCCCCGCCCCGGGAGAGATGGTCGAGTTTTTCGATCTCTCGGAACCTCAGGCCCTGAGCTGGTCCTGGGACTTCGGGGATGGGAGTACATCGACGGAGCAGAATCCCTCCCACCAGTACGATGCAGAGGGTGTCTACACCGTCACCCTGGAAGCCGGCTTCGACGAGGGCGGCGCTCTGGTCGATACCTTCAGCTATGAGCTTGAGGTCGCCTCCGCCTATCTCGAAGCGGATTTTCTCTGGGCGCCGATGATTCCACTCGCGGAGGAGGACATTGAATTCTGGGATCTCTCCGGCGGGGAGGTGGAGAGCTGGTTCTGGGATTTCGGCGACGGGAGTACATCGACGGAGCAGGATCCCATTCATTCCTACAGCCTGCCCGGCGACTACGATGTCAGCCTGAGGGTCGAAGGCGCCGGCACTTCCGACGAAGTCATGCAGACGATCAGCATCATCGAGTCTGTCGATATCGATTTCAGCTGGGATCCGGGTGAGCCCCGGGCCTGGGAGGGAATCTCCTTTTTTGAAGATGTCGACGAGGAAGCTCCCTATCTCTTCTGGAGTTTCGGGGACGGCGAGATTTCCGAGGAATCCGAGCCCATCCATGTCTATGATCACCAGGGACGCTTCACCGTCCAGCTCTGGGTTGCGGATTCAGACGGGGATGTTTTTGCCTCGGTTGAGCACCAGCTCGACGTCGCGGCGCCGGAGGTCGACCTCGAGCTTGATGTCTCCGAGGAGAATCCGGAAATCGGGGAGGAGGTTGACTTCCAGATCAACAGCTCCGTGAAGGATTTTCCGACTCTGGAGGCGGTGGAGTGGAATTTCGGCGGCGCCGCCTGCGATTCTTCTCCGAGGATTCTCACCTGCACGCCTTCGGATGGCGATGACTGTCTCTCACGGAGTTTCCGCTACTCCTCCTTCGGCCTCAAGGGGGTTCGCGTGATGTTGCAGATCAGCGGCAGCTTCTACGGACCGCTGACATCCTCGGTCGAGGTTCAGGACAACGGATCCTGCGGGGAAGGGCCCGAGGCGGATTTCGTCTGGTGGCCCTCGGAACCGATGGAGGGCCAGCGGGTTCGCTGTGTCGACACTTCGGGAGGAGCGCCGGAGCACTGGCGTTGGACCTTTGACGACGGGAGTATTTCCAATCGTCAGCACCCGGTCAAGATCTTCAGCACGGCCGGGGAGCATCAGGTCAAACTGGAGATCAGCAGCCCCCTCGGGCAGTCAACGCTGAGTAGAAGCATCAGTGTACGCGCCGTCCAGGCCGAGTGCGGGAACACCATCTGCGAACCGGGCGAGTCCGCATGGAGCTGTCCGGGAGACTGCGGCAACGGCCGGAAGAATGCGACCGGCAGGACGGGCCGCAAGGACACGTCTTTCGCCATTCCGGCTGCGGCCGGGGGTATTGCCGGCGCCAACGGGACACAGTGGCTGACTGAGGCCACCATCATCAACCCGGGAGACGGAGAAAGCGGCGTCATCGTCGAGTTTTTCCCGGATGCCCGCCCGGATTCGTCGATGATTGCCGGTCCGACGATCATGCCGCCGCGGACTGCCGTCCATTTCGAGAATCTCGTGACGGAACTCTTCGGTGTCCACGAACTTGGCGGGATCTGGATCGACTCCAGCAGGCCGGTAATCGTCAATACCAGGACCTATAATCAGACGTCATCGGGCACCCTGGGGCAGGCAATCGGAGGAATTTCCGAAGAGGATATCCTCGGAGCGGGGGACGGTCGGATCTACCTCCTGGGTCTCAGTCAGAATCAGAACTTTCGGACCAATATTCTCCTGCAGGAGGTCTCCGGCCACCAGGCCTCGGTCAAGATGCAGTTCTTCGGCTCGGATTCCACCGCGCTGAAGACCGTCGACCTCAGCCTGGAGCCCGATTCCCGTTGGCAGAAACAGCTGCCGGCTCTGGGTATCAACAGTCTTGAGGATGGTTACGCCGTCATTTCCGTGACCCGAAACGGGCACATCGCGGTGCTGGCCTCCAAGGTCGATCAGCGCAGCGGGGATGCTACGACGATCGATCCCATTCATCGGCTCCAGATGGATTTCGGATCGGATTCGAAGGCGGAGAATGTCAAGGAACATTTTCTCGTGGCCGTCGTCGCCCGGAATGTCGGCGCCAATCAGACGCTTTGGAGATCGGAGTTGTCGATTCTCAATCCGGACACGAAGCCCGAAACGGTCGAGCTGCGTTATGTTCCCTCGTCGGGCGGAATGAAGAGCGTCAGCGTCGAGATCGGTCCCGGGGCTGTTTTTGCGACGCCCGATGTGCTTGCCAATGAATTTCCGGAGGTCGGGAATGACAACGGCGCCCTGCACATCTACTCCGAGAAAGCCCTGGCGGTCAGTTCGCGGACCTACAACCTCCTGCCGACGGATGCCACCGTCGGCCAGAGTATCCCGGGTCTCGCCGAGGGGGACATGGCGCGTCCCGGCGAGGTCTGGTTGCTCGACAGCCTCAGGGACGATGCGGATTATCGCTGCAACGTCGGATTTGCCGAGTTCGAGGGCAACGACGCGCAGATCACTCTGGTGCTTTTCGATACCAGCGCGATGGCCCAACGCTACCTGGGTTATCGGGTCTACAACGTGCAGGCCTTTTCTCAGCTTCAGATCAACCGCGTTTTCGAGGATTTCGGAATCAGCGGAGATATTCCCCAGGCGATCGGCTATCTCTCGGTCTCCTCGGAAAATGGCGCCATTTACGGTTATGCCTCGATCGTCGATAACGCGATCGGCGACGGGACAACGATATTGGCGAAGCGGCAGTAGGCCGGGACGGCAAAGCAGGAAGGCGACGGCGACAGGGACCGCGGCATA
>JANTFG010000043.1 GCA_024763555.1 Thermoanaerobaculales bacterium | reverse complement strand
TGAGAACGACGCCGCCTTCGGGAATTCGCGATATCACAGTAGAGACGATCCTTGATCGCCGCCAGATAGACGGCACTCAAAGTCTCATTGCAGAAGTTGAAGATTCCCTCGCGAACCTTCTTGAACTGGTAGGAGAGATAGGCCTCCCGGGTCTGGTTGATCAGCCGATCCAGCTCCACGAGGACCCAGGCGTCGATACTGTTTTCATCCTCGGCTTCGAATTCGACGGCATCCCGCGCCGCATCGTAATCCGCGAGGTTTCCCAGCATGAAGCGAATGGTGTTCCGGACCTTTCGGTATTCTTCCGAGGAGATTCGAAAAAACTCCCAGTCCACCTTGATGTCATTGATGTAATTGAGGGAAGCCGTCCACCAGCGACAGATATCAGCCCCGTGCTGTTTGAGCAGATCGTCGACCTCGATGGTATTCCCGAGGCTCTTGGACATCTTCTCGCCGCCGGCCGTCACCATGAATCCGTGGGTCAGGACCGTCTTGAAGGGGGAAACACCGGTGGCGCCGATGCCCGGAAGCAGGGAAAGCTGGAACCATCCCCGATGCTGATCAGATCCTTCGAGGTAGAGATCCGCGGGATAACCGATCTTCCGCTCCCTCAAGACCGCATTCCAGGAGGAACCCGATTCGAACCAGACATCGAAGATATCGCCGGATTTTTTCAGTCCCGCGAGGGCCTTGCGACCGGCCGAACGCATCAATTCAGGAGCCGCCTCATCCTCCGCCGGGTCATAACCCTCGAGAAGAAGCTCCGCTGAGGATTCAAACCAGGCGCCGGAGCCGTGCTTCCGAACATGCGCTGCCACGGCTTCCACCGATTTCCGTGTTAAAAGGACCTCTCGCTCGGGGCCGAAGAATGCAGGAATCGGGAGACCCCAGGAACGCTGACGGGAAATGCACCAGTCCGGTCGACTCTCCAGCATGCCCCGGAGTCGGTTCTTTCCCCAGTCCGGCACGAAGCCGATCTCACTCTCGGCCGCCTGCAGGGCTCTTTCCCGAAGACTCCGACCATCCTCCCCGAAAGGACGATCGACCCCGATGAAGAACTGCTCGGTCGCCCGGAAAATAATTGGCGTTTTGCCGCGCCAGTCGTGGGGATAACTATGAGTGAATCTCTCCTGCCGATAGAGGTGGCCACTCTCGATTAACCTCTCGATGACCAGGCCGTTGGCCGTCCAGACATCAACGCCGTGCAGCCACTCGGGCGCCGTCTCGTCGAAGGTGCCGTCGCCCTGAACCGGGCAGTAGATCTCGAGACCCTCCTTGAGGCCCGTCATGTAGTCCTCTGCGCCGTGACCCGGGGCCGTATGAACCAGGCCGGTCCCATCCTCCAGAGTGACGTATTCCGCATTTACGACGGGCGAAACCCGGTCGATGAAGGGATGCCGATACTGAATACCGGCCTCCACCAGCTCCGAGCCCAGGCAGGCCCCAAGCTTCTCGGCACCCTCTCCGAGTACCCTGGAGCCCAGGGCCTCGGCCATGATCAAAACACGCTCAGCGCCACCATTCTCGATTCGGTAAAGGGCATACTCCGCTCTCCCCGCCAGGGCGACGGCGAGGTTGGCCGGGAGGGTCCAGGGCGTCGTCGTCCAGATCATCAGAGAAGGAGCAGTCCCCTCCGGAAGTCCCAGGGTGTCCGGAAGAAACTCCGGGTTGGTGATTTCGAAGAAGACGAAGACCGAAATGTCCTTTCGGTCGTAATACTCCAACTCGGCCTCGGCCAGGGCGGTCTGATTTTCGATCGACCAGTGGACCGGCTTGAGATCCCGATAGACCAAACCCTCCTCGACCAGGGATGCAAAGACCTCGAGAACTGCTCCTTCGTAGGCGGGATCCATCGTGAAATAGGGATGTTCGTAGTCGCCGATCGTACCCAGGCGCTGCATCTGCCCCGCCTGCAGCTTCATAAAGCGAGAGGCATAGTCCGCACAGCGCTGCCGAATTTCCATCGTATCGAGTTCCCGGGCCTTCGGACCGAGTTCCTTCATGACCTTGTGTTCGATGGGAAGACCGTGACAGTCCCAGCCCGGAACAAAATCGACGTCCCAGCCCGCCATCATCCGACTCCGGACCACGAGATCCTTGAGAATCTTGTTGAGGAGATGTCCAAGATGAATGGAGCCGTTCGCATAGGGCGGTCCATCGTGGAAAATAAAGGAACCCTTCGGGTGCTCGGCCTCCCGCATCCGACGGTAGAGATCCATTTTCGCCCAGCGCTCCTGAAACTCCGGTTCTTTCCGAATGAGACCCGCACGCATGCTGAAAGCCGTTTTCGGAAGGTGGAGCGTTTCGCGGTATCGGTCTTTTTTCTTCTTCTCGGTCATAGCCTCTCCTCAGGGCGACTCGGCGCCGGGCCGGTATTCTACATCAGCCGACCCACTCCGGTGTTTTTCCGGGTCCGGCTGGGACCCTGAATGTATCAGGGCGGAAACCGGATCGGAATTCGGAGCGGTCGTGGTTCTATGAGCGGATTCTTGGGCCGGGCGCCGGAAGAGCATGGGACTTACAGGTCGTATAGGTCCCATATATTCACTTTCAGCTCCGTCCGCCCAACGCGGTGAGGCCAACCCGGGGCCCCGATCTCCTACCACCCCCCAGCCATCTTGCGCTATGCTGAGCGCCGGATTTGGGTCCGTCTCTGGGCTCGGAATAAAAATGATAGCGTTTCCTGTTTAAAATGAGCAGGACCCCAAGCGGACCCGATCCTGGAGGCGGCATGAGACTTGAAGACCAACTGATACACCGGAGAGATTTCGTCAAGCTCCTCGCTGGAAGTGCGGCGGCGGCAGGAATCTCCACCTCCCTGACATCATGCGGAGTCCGCAGCATGGCGGCGGGGAAACGTGCAATCGTACTGGGCCTGGATGGCCTCGATCCCAAAATGATCTCGGCCATGATCGAGATGGGCCGCGCCCCGAATTTCAAGAGACTCCGGGAGATGGGCTCCTTCATGCCCCTGCAGACGACAATGCCCGCCCTCTCGCCGGTGGCATGGTCCTCCTTCATCACGGGCCTGAGTCCCGGCGCTCACGGAATCGCCGATTTTACGGTCAGGGATCCCAAGACCTACACGCCCCTGTTTTCGATTTTTGAGAACACACCTCCCGACATGACGATCAACCTCGGCGACGTTCACCTGCCGATTAAAGGCGGCGGGCCGGTCTGTCTGCGCAAGGGCCGACCCTTCTGGTCCTACCTGACCGAAAAGGGAATTCCCGCCTGGGTCTCCAAGGTCCCGACGAATTTTCCTGTCGATGAGACCGCGACCTATGCCATCTCCGGAATGGGAACCCCCGACCTGACCGACTCCTACGGCTCCTTCAGCTACTACACTTCGGACCCGTGGGAACACTACGAACATATCTCCGGCGGCACCGTCCAATACGTGGAAATCCGCAACAACCGGGTGGACGGCCAGATTCTGGGACCCGAGAACTCTCTGATTACCCCGCCGCCCAATCCGAAGGATCCCTACGCCACCAAGGTTAAAGTCCCCTTTACGGCCTGGCTGGACCCGAAAAACGAGGCCGTTCGTCTGGATGTCCAGGGGCATACACTGATTCTCAACAAGAACGAGTATTCCAAATGGGTACCGATTGATTTTGAGTTGATGCCGGTCCTGGGCAGCGCCCGCGGCATCGCCCGATTCCTGGTCAAAGAAGTCTCCCCCCACTTCAAGCTCTACATTACTCCGATCAATATCGACCCCTCAAAACAGGCGGCGCCGGTGACCTATCCCAAGGAGCTCGGGGCCGAGATTGCTCGAGACATGGGCGCCTTCTGGACCAAGGGGCTGCCCTGCGACACCAAGGCCCTGGACTACGGCATCCTCAACGATGAACAGTATGTCGGTCAGGCAGAGCTGATCCTCCGTGAACGCATGGCCCTCTTTGACAACCTCTGGCCGAAATTTGACGAAGGTCTCTTCTATTTCTACGTGTCCTCAACGGACCAGGACACCCACATGATGTGGCGGAACATGGACCCCACCCATCCCAAGCACGCGGAGTCCGATCTTCGTTTCTCGGGCTATATCCATCATATGTACGAGGAGATGGACAAACTGCTCGGGAAGGTCCTCCCGCTGGCGAAGGACCCCAACACCCTGCTGATGATCTGCTCCGACCATGGCTTCGCACAGTTCGGCCGGCAGTTCCACCTCAACACCTGGCTGAGGGACAACGGCTACCTCGCGATCAAAGATTCCGCAAAGAAAAAGGAAGAAACGACGATTTTCGACGTCGACTGGTCACAGACTGCGGCCTACGCAATCGGATTCAACGGCCTGTATGTCAATCTCAAAGGCCGGGAGGGCCAGGGCATCATCGAGCCCGAGAAGGTCCCGGAGCTGACCGCCCGTCTGTCCCGGGAACTCGAGGGCTTGAGAGATCCGGAGACAGGTCGACCCCCGATCATCAAGGTCTACAAACGCGAGGACGTCTATTCCGGCGAATTCACTCCGAACATGCCGGAATTGCTCGTCGGCTACCATCCCGGCTATCGCACCGCGTCTTCATCGGTCCTGGGATCGACAGGAAAAGCAATCATTGACCTCAATCCCTGGGCCTGGAGCGGAGATCATTCCATGGCCCGGGATGCGGTTCCGGGGAGCCTCTTCACCAATCGAAGGATCACCAAGGCCACCCCCTCGATCCTGGATCTTCCGGTGACGATTCTCGAACATTTTGGAATTTCCAAACCCGAGCAGATGGAGGGTTCCTCAATTTTCCAGAAGAAAGCCTGAGTCGCTTCAGGGTCCGCGCAAGAATTACTTCCTGCTTTGCGCGCCCGGATGTGCTTCAGATTTGGATTGGGCGATTGAGGGAAAGCAGAGGCGTAGCCTGGCCTGCGTTGAGTATTTCCAGATTGAGCCCGAGCCGAAGATGTGGTGCAGATGGGATACTAAAAGCGGAAGTAATTTTTTCCCGGGCCCTTAGTTCGAAGCCGGGGATAACTCGACCAGACTGTAATGCCGGTCCCTGCCGAGGATCCGCGTCGCAGGAAAAGACCCTGAGATTCGTCCCCAGGTTCTGTTATCGAGAAGAATCCAGACTCCGGCAGGCGCAGCATCCACCCTTGATTTCAGGGCTTCGAGATCCAGCAGATTCCGGCCCGCCGTGTGTTCGAGGCCATAGGCGAATTCCGTCGCTTTTCCGAAGACCTCCACGTCCGTCCTCTGAGCCTCCCAGCAGAGGGCCTGCACCGTATTCCCATTGCCGACGAGGACAAGATCCTTCTCGAGCTGTGGCCTGACCGCCTCAATCAGCGCCCCCGGGGACCTCAGCAGCCCGGCGTCCAGTCCCAGCTGCAGACCGCCCAGGAAGAAAACCGGGGCGATCATCATCAGCACGAGGCGACGCCACGCACTCCCTCGTGCCAGGGCAATCAGGCCGAGAAGAGCACACAAGGCCGAACCTGCGACCATCGGCGCCCACCGGCCCGGCTCAGCGAAGATCAGCTCCACCATCGGCTGAGATTGTCGATGCCCGACGAAGAAATAAATCAGCACACCCAGACCGATCAGGACCTCAAGCATCGCTGGGAGGCCCAGAAATCGGCGGGCGCCACCCTGGAGGTAGACCCGAAGACCCAGGACGATGAGGACGATCAATGCCGGAATACAGGGAAGAATGTAGGTCACCAGTTTTCCCGAGGAAAGCGAGAAGAACAGCAGGGGCATCAGGCCCCAGCATAGCCCGAAAAGACCCAGGCGCCGATCCGCGGGATCCTCAATCCGACTCAAGCCCGCCGCTGAGAGCGGCGCTAGGCCGATCCAGGGAACAAGGCCCAGGACCAGCCTTGGCAGATAGAACCACAGGGCCTCGACGTGCTGGTTGTCTCCCGGATTCAGGAAACGCTGCACGTGTTCCACCCAGAAGAAATGCTGCCAGAATTCCGATCTCACGCCGACAAGAATCGACCAGGGGGCCGCAACCAGGAGAGCCCAGATCAGCGGTATCCACGAGCGTCGGAGGAAACCCCACAACTTCCGGGTCATGAAGAGGTAGGGCAGCATCACGAGACCGGGAATCACGATCGCGAGGAAGCCTTTGATAAGAAAGGCCAGTCCGACACCACTCCCGCCGAGAATGAGCCACTTTCCTGCTTTCCTCTCCGAGGAAGGCTCGAGAGCTCGGAAAAAGCCCAGCAGGCTCAGGCAGAGAAACCCCGTGAACAGCGAGTCCAGTATCGCGATGGTCCCGATCGCGACGACCAGGAGGGAGCTCAGCAGCATCGATGCGGCCAGCGGAGGAATTCGCCAATCCCTGCTCCCCGCGAAAAAGCCCAGCATCGCCAAAGCCATCAGTGCCGCCCCGAGGGCCGAGGGCAAACGGGCCGCGAAGGCGTTTTGCCCAAAGAGCTTCATCGACACCGCAGTCGCCCAGTAACCCAGAACCGGTTTCTCAAAATAGGGCATTCCATTCAGCCGGGGAATGACCCAATCTCCTGAGATCATCATTTCCCGTGGAATCTCAGCGTAGCGATACTCGTCCGGCGCAGCCATGGGTCGCGAGGAGGGGAGAATCGCGTAAAGGAGAAGCCAGAGCAGGAAGATATAGGGAATCAGAGATCGGCGGCGCACGCCACTCTTTTACCACAGATCCAGGCTTTGGCAAATCATGGTGACATCAACTCTCAGGCCACACCAATCCGTTCGATCTCTGCGCCCAGCTTTCTGAGGCGTTCGTGTAGATGTTCATATCCCCGTTCCACCTGCCGGATATTGTGGATCGTGCTTTCGCCATCCGCCGCCAGGGCCGCAATCACCAGGGCCATACCAGCCCTGATATCGGGACTGACCAGGGTCTGTCCATGGAGCCCCGATGGCCCCGACACCACAACCCGATGGGGATCGCAGAGAATGATCCGGGCGCCCATGGAAATCAGGCGGTCGACCCAGAAGAGGCGACTCTCGAACATCTTTTCATGGATCATGATCGTCCCCCGGGCCTGGGTAGCGGCGACCACCGCAATCGAGGAGAGATCCGCCGGAAAGGCCGGCCAGGGACCGTCATCGATGATCGGAATTCCTCCCTGGAGATCATCCCTGATTTCGAGGGGCTGTTCGGCGGGAACCAGGATGTCCTCACCCTCGACTTCCCATTCGATTCCGAGGCGGGCAAAGGCAATCCTGGTCATCCTGTGGTGCTCTTTCGGGTTGGCTTTCTCAATCCTCAGCTCCCCACCGGTCACGGCTGCCAGGGCGATCAGAGAGCCCGTTTCAATGAGATCCGGACCGATGACGGCCGTTGCGCCGCCCAGGGGAAAACCTCCCTCAATCCTCAGAAGATTGGTACCGATTCCCTCAATCCGCGCCCCCATCCCGACCAGCAGCCGACAGAGTTCCTGGACATGGGGCTCCGATGCGGCATTCCTGATCACACTGGGGCCCTTCGCCGACACAGCCGCCATCAGGGCGTTCTCGGTTCCCATGACCGAGGCCTCGTGCAGAAAAATATCCGCCCCTTTCAGCCCCTCGGGCGCTGCCATCAGGTATCGATCCGGCCGGATCTCGATCTCGGCGCCGAGCTGCTCCAGAGCGTGGATATGCGTATCGAGGGGTCTCCGCCCGATCCTGTCCCCACCCGGCCGCGGCAGAATTGCCTGCCCCCAGCGACCCAGGAGAGGACCGGCCAGCAGGAAGGATGCCCGAATCTCGCCGGAGAGTCCCGCCGGAAGTACCGAAGTCTTCAGCTTCTCGATGTGAAGAACTCTGACTCCTTCTTCAGGCGCCTCGACATCCATTCCGATTTCAAAGAGCAGCTCCTCCATGACACGGACATCCCGAATATCCGGAAGATTCTCAAGCCGGACCTCACCCTCGCTCAGCAGGCAGGCGGCCAGCAGGGGAAGGGCCGCATTCTTATTCCCGCCTGGACGAATCCTCCCTGAAATCGGCAAGCCGCCGCGAATCCTGTAAGCCGCACTCTCTTCAATCAAGCTCATTCAGCTGCTCCATAGAGGGAATCATACCCCGGCTTCACCGGGAAATCCGCCCCGAATTTTCCGCGTCCCGCTTCAAGATCATAGAGATCAAAGAGGGCCGCTCTCAGGTGGGCTCCGCGCCTCTTCAAGGCGGCCTGAAACCTGGGAAGAGTATTTTCCGCCTCCTCCGGTCCAAGCAGTTCGGTGAGGATTTCCTCGGCGAGACCCGGGAATACGCAGCATTCGAAAAGGACCGGAAGCCTGCCTTTCCGATGCAGACTCAGGACCACGGCTTTGAACGCGGATGAGAGACGGATCAAGCTCCATCGGGCGAAAACGCCCAGCTGCTCCGCTCCGTCCACGAAGAGAAAGGTCTCGGATCCGCCATCGCGCAGGAGGTCCCACTCCGCCCGCGAGAAATCCCTCCTCTCTCCATTCAAGCGGATCCGGATCACCTTCTCGCCCCGTGACTGAAGTCGCCGGATCCACTCCTCGATCAGTGTCGTTTTCCCGCTCCCATGGGGCCCGACGATGCTCCCTCGGCCCCCCGCCGCCTCCAGCCGGCTTTCCAGCTCCGACCAGTTCATCCCCTCCGGGAAAAAAAAGGGAATCGATTCCAGACGATCGACCCGGAATGGGTTGAGATGCGCCGGGAGACTCATCCCTTCTCCCGGGCTTCGACCGATTCCAGGCGGACGGGGACCCTGAAAGGCGAAATCACGAGAGGAGCCCGCTCGACCAAATCGCCGGGGTCGACGGCCGCCTCGACAATCCAGTTCAAGCTGATCAGGCTACCCTCGAAGCTGTAGGGCGCACGCGGCGCCTTCCAGCGAAATTGTCGCTGCCCCATTTTTCCCGGGCCCTCGATAAGATCCCGCTCGACGACCCCGACGTCGCGGGTCCCCCTGCCCTCTGTGAACCATAAGAGGCGAATCTCAATCCTTTTCGCCTCCTTCTCAAGCGCCCACTCCACGCTTCCCTCAAGCGCCGCTCCGGGCCTGAACCGTGCATCCTGCTCTTCGAGCTGAATCCTCAGGACGTCCATGACTCTCCTCCTTCGTCCAGAGCAGGAAGGATCTGGATATCCCAGGAATCCGAGACATCCGGCCAGCGCGGGATCCCGGCATGGACCTCCAGCCTCCAGATGATCTTGTTATTCGGGGCGTCGAAAGAATGCATGGTGTCCGGAGGGATCTCAAGACTCCCCCGACCCTCAGGAAGGATCGCGCCTCCCGAAGACTCGAAGACTGGAGCACGAAAAAAAAACTCGGTGTCCGTATGAGTATTCGTCCCCCGCCGATAGGTGGCCGATTCCCTCCCGGTCAGCAGAATCCGAAAATCCGCCAGACGGGAGAGGGATCCCCGGATCTCCCAACTCAATGTCATCTTCTCTCCGAGATGAACGGACGCATCCTCGAGTGTCAAAAAAGCCTTCGGGTTTGCCAAGGCCAGGATTGAATGGAAGAAAAAACCGATGATCCCGAGGCCTGCGAGGACGAAGGGAATCATGAAGATCGTCAGAACCCAGTCCGGATGACCCTTGTGAAAGCCGCTGATCACCTGGTACAGGAAGACCGAGATCATCCCATTCCAGAAAAGCCCGATAACGAATGCCACGATGACCTTCGTTCGTCTCCCACCTCCCGGCCTCAGGAGTCTCGGCCCCCGGCTTGCTCCTGCTGTCTCCCCATCTCCCAGTGCCCGATCAGAAAACTCGCCCTCCGCACCCACGAGATCGGGGGCGGTTTTCCTCCCGGTCCAACGACTCAGGCCGATGATGCCGACGAGAATCAGGACGACCGGGATGAGCAGGAGAAGGTGGCTCAGACTCCAGCCGGGCCTGATCACGGCCGAAGTCGGATCATTGGGATCAACATAGACCTCGATGTTGGCGCCGGAGGGGTAGGTCCGGAGCACGTCCTTCTTGGAAGCCCTGCCACTGGAGCTTCCGCCGATGAAGCCGAAGCGGTTGCTGCGATAATGCCGACCACTGATCTCGTACTCGTAGAGAATATCGATCTTCCAGGTGACGCTGGTATGTCCATCGCTGTCGGTGCTCTCGTGCCTTCTCAGATGGGATTCCACCACCCTTGCAGGAACCTGCAACCAGGAACCGGCCCTGATCGGCCCCAGGAACCAGCCCCGCATCAGGTAGAGAACGCCCAGACCCACCAGGAGAATCAGCAGAAACAGTGTCTTCAGAGCGCGTTTCTTTGCGCGCGGGGACATCCCCCGTTTTCCAAGCTCCTCTTCTTCGGTCCCGGCCGACCCCTTTTTCCAGGTGCCGATCAAAACAAATGCCCCGATGGCGACGAAGATCAACGGAAAGAAGACCAGGAGGGCGAAAGCAGGCGATCTCCTCTCCAGAACTGCGTTTTCAGGATTCACTGGATCCACGAAACAGGAATGACGACTTCCCGGCACATATTTCAGGAGACGAAGCTGAACCGGCCTGAAATCCTCGAATCCTCTGTCTGAAGTTCTGAGAATGTGTCCGGTGTAACGACCGCCCTCAAAGGAATAGCGATAGCTGACTTCGAAGCCGTAGGGATTCTCTTCGTCCCCGTCTGTCGAAGCCGAGGCCGAGAGAATCTCGCATCCAACGGCCTTCCAGGAAGTCCATGTCCGGATGACTTTCAAGGCTTCCCGGCCGATGAAAAAAGTGAAGGCCAGACCGGCCAGGAGAAAGACCAGACCGAAAATCGAAGCGATCAGCTTTCCGCCGCAACCGCTCCCTGAAGACTGAGTACGGCCGCCAATTTGAATCTTCATGTGCTCACCATCCTCCTCATGATGCGGCAGAGGCGAAAGGAAGTTCCGGCGAACAACTGTGTTCTCAGCAGCCCTTCTTCAGCCAGAGCGCCCGGGTTCCAGGGGATTCTTTGAGACTTGAGGCACTGATCTCGATTTCCTGCGCCTGCGGCAGTGCCTCAAAACCCTTGCACAGTACCCGCATCAGGAATCATTATAGTCTGTCCCGGATGGTAGAGCCTTCCTTATCCGGGCGAATTCAAACCGGAGACAGGATCGCCGAGGGCGACGGCCAGTTCCTTCATCGCTGCGGGAAGAGGATCCCGGGCCAGAAGGCAATCGAGGGCACCGGAAATCGGCGGGAAGTTCTCTCGCAACCGGCCAAAGATCCGGTTGAAGGCACAGTTGAATTCCGGCACGCGCCGAAGATCTGTATTCCCCGGGATATTTGCCGAGGCAACGGGACAGACGAGACAGTCATCGAGGAATTCACAATCCCGACATTTCCGGAAAGCGCTGTATCGCTCGCGTCGCAGACCCGGCCAGTCCTCCCGGCTGATCCACTGGTCCAGCATCCCCGATCGATGCGTCCCTCCCACCTCCTGCGGCAGTAGGAGAAGACAGTTCGAGAGGCTTCCATCAACTCCCATCGCCAGAGCATCGGGCGAACGGACCCTGCAGACGGGACGCTCCGGCTTCGGCGGCCTCCGAACCGTCCCGTGCCGGAACAGCTCCAGAGGAATCGCTCCGATCTTTTCATAGTGCGACAGACAGAGTGCGAAAAGCTTTTCGGCCTGAGTCCGGAGTTCCGCTTCGGCCTCCGGCCCCCAACCGGCATCATGGGTCAACAGGGGCGCCAGGCGGATCGACTCCACACCACGATTGAGAAGATACTCGACAGAGCGGCAGAGAAAGGAGAGATTTTCAGAGCTGAGCACCATCCCGACACTCAGCTTCTTCCGCATCCAGGATCGGTGCTTCCGTTTCATCTCGTGAAGCAGCAGATCCAGACGAGCGAATGTCCCGGGCGCCCGAAGCTCCTGAGCCTCCCGGATCCCATCCAGACTGAGCTGGACTTCAAACTGATGGGCCACGAGAAAACGCAACTTCTCCCCATCCAGCAGGACACCGTTTGTCGTCAGCGAAAATCGGATCCCGCAAGGCTCGGCCCCGGAGACATACTCCACCGCCCTCCGGATCAGCGGCCAGGCCAGCAGTGCTTCTCCTCCTGTGAAGGCCAGAGTCTTCTTCCCGCCCTTCGAAAGGAGAAGCCGGTCAATTCCCCGCCTCAGATCCTCCCAAGGCATGAAGCCCGGTCGGGGCCCGCCCTGATGGCAGTAGCTGCAACTGAGATTGCAGCCCGTCGTCAGGACACATTCGAGGCTCTCGAGCTGCAACTTCTCCATCTCAGATCAGTTGACCTTCAGCAAGGTCGTGCGATATGTGGTTGTTTCTCACCTTCGAGTTCTTCTGAAACAAGCTCGATCTCCTGGTCCTGCGGCAGGGCCTCGAGTCCTTTGCGCAGTGTCTGCATCCACTGCTCGATTCGATCCAGTGTACTTACGAGATGGGCAACGGTGATTTTCTCTTCCATGGGATCCTCCTTTTTCTCCTTCTTCCTACCTTTCATACACCTTCAATACGCCAATATTTCCTTTCATTTTCGTCTTGGTAGTCACCATCAGACGTCCATCCACGCTGAGCGAGAAATCTCCCGAGGCGAAACGCTGCCCCCCGACATCTCCCTGCCCGAAATCAACCTGAAGACGGCGGGGGAGAATCGACACCCTTCCCTGCAGGTCCACCCGGGCAAGACTCAGGAACTCATTCCGGAAGTCTCCACTCACAAGGAGTGAAGAGCTCCCTGGCTCCCACCATTGAAATCTGATCCTCCGGTCTTTCGTGAGAGACCTCGGCCGGGCCGGGCCATCGAGTGATCGCACCCAGAGATTCTCTTCCCCATTCCGGTTTGCCAGCCAGGCAAGCGTTGAACCATCCGGCGAAACCTTCGGGAGATAGTCACTTGATGCCTCAAAGGTCAATTGCTCGGCATCTCCCGCCTTCTTACCGTTTTTAAAGGGCGCCCTCCAGATATGGTATCGATCCACCCGGTCAGAGGAAAAATAGAGAAAATGTCCTTTGGGGCCGAAGAAGGGACAGGCGTCAGCACCCGGGTCCTCCGTAAACCGAAGCGCCTGACCTCCTTCCCTCGGAACAACCCATATATCACGCTGATCATCGATGCCCCTCTGAAAGGCGATCCATTTCCCATCGGGTGAGAACACCGGCAAAGCATAAAAACCCGGCCCGGGCATCAGCGCCCGGGGCTTCCCGAGCAGCCGGGCGCCCTCAAGGTCCTGAATAAAGAGCCCCTGACCATCTCGAAGCGGCGCCCAGAACACAATCGAACTTCCATCCGGCGCAAGAGCCGGCATATCGGCATCGGCCGGATCATGGAGAGAGACCCGAAGCTCCTGAAGGTTGTCATGGATCTCGAGAGTCGTCCGCTTCTCCTGGGTTGAATAGATCAGCGTTCTCCCGTCTCGAGAGGGGGAGACCTGAGAAGCCAGGCCAAGCCCGGAGGAAATCCGTCGTGCCGGCCCGCCTTCGGCGCGAATCGACCAGATGGACCAGGTTCCCGAGGTGGACATGGGAAAAAACAGCCTTCCGTCGGACGCCCACTCCGCACCACCCACTTCCTCCAGATTCGAGGTCAGTCGATGTGGGCTTCCTCCTCCGGCGGGAACGATCCACAGTCCCTGGGATGAGTTGTAACTGATCATCTTTCCATCCGGTGAGAAACGGGGATGACGGTGATACCAGTAGCCGTCTTTCGAAGTTGTCAGATACCGGAAGCTCTCCGGATGATCCAGTGGGGCAACCGCCACCCTGTAGTGCCCACTCTCATTTCGACGAACGAAGGCCAGCGTTGCTCCGTCCGGCGAGATGGCCGCATCATCGGCGTTTGGGAGTACCAGTTCCGAGGTTCCTCCCAACCGGGGAATCTTCCAGATGGCGGGCTCTCCCGTTCTGAAGGATGTGAAATAGACGCTGCTTCCGTCAGGCGACCAGGCGGGCCGCCGGTCTGCGGCCGGATGATGGCTGAGCTGCAGGGCTTTGCCGCCCTCCCGATCGATCAACCAGATATCACCGCCGCTTCGGCCGGAAGCGAATGCGATCAGACTTTCATCCGGGGAAAGGGCCGGATCGGCAGCCCATGAGGGGTCGTGGGTCAGTGGTTTTGCCACCCAGCAGCTTTTCGACTCCGGCGGGTCCAAAACTCCCCGGCCAAACCACGCGGCTCCGGCAGCCATCACGACGAGGGTGGCGCCTGAAAGACCGAGGAGAAGGCGCCGACGTCGTCGTAATCCCTGAAAAGCTCTGCGGGCCAGACCCGCCTCAAATTCGCGCCGTAGCCGGGAAAGATCTTCCCACATGGATTCCGCATCCTGGTAGCGATCCTCGGGCGCCTTGGCCATAGCTCGATTCAGAATGTCTTCAAGCTCTTCGGGAATATCGCCTCGCCGCAGCGAAATCGGTTCCGCCTGCGTGTAAAGCAAATTGTCCAGCCAGCTGTCCGATTCGGTCTGTCTCATTGCCGGGCGACCCGCGCACATTTCGTAGATGACCAGGCCGAGGCAGAAAATGTCGCTACGCGCATCCACCTGCCGACTCAAAGCCTGCTCAGGGGACATATAACCCGGGGTGCCCACCAGGAAGCCATCTACTGTCAACCGTGTCACGGTCTCCTCAGTTTCACGATCTCCGGATGAAATCGGCTGGGCCAGACCGAAATCCATCAAACGAGCGCGGCCCCGAGCGTCGAGCAGGATGTTGGCAGGCTTGAGATCACGATGGAGAACACCCATCCGATGCGCTTCTGAAAGGGCGGAGGCCAGGCCCTCCGCATGCCGAAGCGCCTCTGGAATCGACATCGGCGGTGGACGCTTCATCCGTTCCCTCAGGCTTTCCCCTTCGACCAGCTCCATCGCCATCCAGGGCAATCCCTCCGCTTCAAAGACCTCGAAGATGGGGACGATGTTCGGGTGCAGCAGACGCGAGGCGGCCCGGGCTTCCCTCAAAAAGCGCTGGCGGCCTTTCTCGGGATCATCTCGATCCAGTCGGGGATGTTTCAGGGCCACCGGTCGGCCGAGATCGCCGTCCCGGGCCTCGTACACGACACCCATTCCACCGGCGGCGATCTTCCTGACGATCCGGAAACGACCGACGATGGTCCCCGGATTGAAATCCCTCTCAGACTCGCTCAGCTCGCTCAATATCCGTCTCCCGGCCTGATCACCCCTTCTGAGACCGCCGATCAACGGCGGTAGTCCCTTTCCCCCCATTGTACAGCCTGGACGGTCATGCAGCGACGGCTGTTTTCCAGACCCCACAACCCCACCGGGAAACCCCGCCTGTTCTTCTCTACTTCCCCTCCAATTCCATCATCCAGAGATCTCCCGTGAGTTCCGTCCGGATGATACTCATCAGTTTTCCATCCGAACTGAGCGAGAGCATCCCGCTGACAAAATCGGTACCACCCGTCTCTCCATGCCCGAAGTCCAGAGGAAGGTCGAGAGAAAGAGTCTGTGCGTCCGAGACCCGGATCCGCCGTGCGGACAGCTCTCCTCCGGCCCAGTCGGCACTGACCACGACGCTCCGGCTTCCGGGCTCCCACCACAGTGAAGAGGCCCTTCTTCCCCGCGTCAACCTCCGGACCGCAGCCTCACCCACCAGGGAGCGTATCCAGACGTCCTCGTCCCGATCACGATTCCCGAGCCATACCAGCATCGAGCCATCCGGCGAAATTCTCGGGAGATAGTCGGTCGTGTTTTCGAAAGTCAGCTGCTCCGCCTCGCCCACCCTGCGTCCTTCGGCGATCGGCGCCCACCAGATGTGCATGCGTCCACTCCGATCCGAGGAGAAAGCAAGGTGCTGACCATCCGGTGAGAAAAAGGGGCAGACATCCGCCGCCGGATCGGTGGTGAATGGAATTGAATTCATACTCTCCATCGAAAAAACAATGATGTCCCTCTGATTGTTAAGAACCCTGTGATAGGCGATCCATTTCCCGTCGGGAGAGAAGACGGGATTGGCATAGGTGCCCTTCCCGCTGATCAGCAGTCTGGGCTCATCGAGCGGCGTACCCCCTTCGAGCCCTTGCAGAAAGATACCGTCCCCTTCCCGATAGGAAGCGGTGAAGACCACGGCACTCCCATCCGGGGCGAGGGCGCCGTCATCCGGATCAAAGACTCCACCCACCCGGTGGACCTTTTTCGTTTTGCAGTCGACGATCTCCAGATACTGGCTGGACCGCTGGGTCGAATAGACCATCCGATGTCCATCTCTCGAGGGCGAAACCTGGCTCTGGAAGCCACAGCCCGGAAGAAGACGGAAGGCCTCTCGGGTTTCCGGATCGAGGCACCACAATGCGCTTGTTCCGGAGGATTGCCGCGCAAAGACGAGACCCAGCTTGCACCATCGGGCCCACTCGACCAGCCCACCGCTTGACATCAGTTTCTCCGCCCTCCCACCCTTTGAAGGCACGAGCCACAGATTTCTCGGCGAGTTATAGCTCAGCAGCTTGCCGTCCGGAGAAAAACTCGGATTCCGGTGGTACCAGAATCCGTCCTCTGAGCTTGTCAGAAAGCGAAGATGTTCCGGCTGCTTCAGCGAGCTGATCGCAACCCTGTAGTGCCCACTGCCGTCCCGCCTCACGAAAGCCAGTCTTCCACCGTCCGGAGACAGGGCCGGGTCGTCCCCGTTTTCCACCACCAGCTCCGGCCGCCCTCCATCGCGTGAGATCTTCCAGATAGCCGGCTCCCCCCCCCGGAAGGAGGTGAAGTAGATCTTCTTGCCGTCGGGTGACCACGCAGGCCTCCGGTCCGGGGCGGGATGATGGGTCAGCTGCAGAGGATTCTCCCCCTCCCGGTCGATCAGCCAGATATCCCCCGTGCCGCTTCGGCCCGACACATAGGCGATCAGATTCTCATCCGGAGAAAGGGCCGGGTCAGCCGCCCACGCCGGGTCGTGTGTCAGCGGTCGTGCCAACCAGCTGCTCCCGGATTCCTCGGGAAGCAGCAGGACCCGCCCGAACCAGGACGCTGCTCCCACGAGCGCGATGAGAAATCCGATTCCGAGAGCCCGGAGGAGCCGACGCCTACGAGATATTCCCCGAAGGACTCTCTGCGTCAGTCCGGCCTCAATCTCAGCCCGCAACCGGGAGAGTTCGACCCGCATGGACTCGGCATTCTGATAACGATTCCCAGGGTCTTTCGCCATCGCCTTTGCGAGAATCTCCTCCAGCTTTTCGGGGAAACTTCTCTCGGCCGGTAGAGATTCCGGGGATTCGTGCAGCAGTTTGTCGAGCCAGCCATCCGACTCCCTGGGAAAAGGTGAACACCCCGTACACATCTCATAGAGAATCACTCCGAGACAGAAGATGTCGCTGCGCGCATCCACCGGCCGGCCCAGAGCCTGTTCCGGCGAAACATAGCCTGGTGTCCCGACCACGAATCCCTCGGCTGTCAGCCTTGTCAGGGTCTCTTCATCTCCTTCCCCCGGAGAAGAGAAGGGGAAGGCCAGTCCGAAGTCCATCAGTCGTGCATTTCCTCTGGAATCGAGAAGAACGTTTGCGGGCTTGAGATCACGGTGGAGGATTCCCTTTCCGTGCGCTGCGGAAAGGGCGGAAGCCAGATCCTCGCCATGTCTGAGAACCTCTTCCACGGAAAGAGGAGGATCTCGCCTGATTCGCTCCCTCAGACTTTCCCCCCTGATCAGCTCCATGGCCAGCCAGGGCACGCCCTCTGCTTCGAAGACCGTAAGAATCGGGACGATATTGGGATGGAGCAGACTTGAGGCCGCCCGGGACTCCCTCAGGAATCGCTGCCGGCTGATTCCGGGGTCTCCGAGGTCGAAGCGCGGGTGCTTGAGCGCCACCGTCCGCCCGAATTCAATGTTCTGAGCCTCGTAGACGACACCCATCCCACCCACATCAATGAGCCGGGTGATACGATAACGGCCTACGACGGATCCCGGCTTGATCTCTCCCGAAAACAGTGTCGTTTCGTCCACCCTTCCCCCACCTTCGCCGCCCGTCCGAAAGGCACGAAGCGACGATCTGTCCCAAAATCGGAGCCATTGTAGCGCGTCCTGAGCCGGGGAGTCCTGGCGATTCTCCCGAGATAAACTTGCTCTGTACCCATCCGAGACCAGAGAATCCTGGAACCATCGCTGAATTCGAGCCGGAGACTCGGGACAGCGGGAATTCAGCCCGATGCTCGACACCTCTCGACAGCTGTCGACAGGGAGGCGAAAAAAAGCGTGAACGGCCGCAGGGGCCGGAGACAATCCGATCCCGGATCACCCTGAGTAATTCAACCCTCCGCCAGGATCAGAAGCGCGACCTAACAGGAAGCATCCTTGTGTGGCTGGCGCAACTCGGGCTTCGTTGAAAAATCGCCAGCATCTATTGCCAGTTCCTGATCCTGCGGCAGGGCTTCCAGCCCTTTCCGCAGCACCTGCATCCACTCCTCGATCCGGTCCAGGGTTCGCATGAGATGCGCGACAGTGATCTTCTCTTCCATGACAAGGCCTCCTGTGTTCAACATCAGTCAGGGTCCCGGACCTCGATCCAGAGCCCATATATCGCTCATCATCCGGGTCTCAGTGTAGGCCAGCAGACTACCATCCGGGCTGAGAGAAATCGCGCCCGAAACAAAATCCGACTCACCGCTGTCTCCTCGACCAAAGTCGAGCCCCCATCCGCTCTCCTGACTGGATCCGTCAGCCAGCGAAATCCTGCGGAGGCTGAGTCCATTCCCCTTCCATTCCCCGCTTGCCAGCAGACTGCGGCCGTCGGCTTCCCACCAGAGATCATTGATCCGGCGAGCCCGGGCAAGGACCCTGAATTCAGTCGGCTTGCGGAGGGAGATCAGGTGGATACTTTCCTCATGGCCGTCATTCGCAAAGCAGGCCAGAGTCGAACCGTCCGGTGAGATCCTGGGCTGATACTCCGCCGTTTGCCCCGAACTCAGCAACTCCGGTTCACCGGAACGCCGCCCGTCACGGATCGGCGCCCACCAGATCTGGGGAAGCCCGCCCCGATCCGAGGCAAAGGCCAGATGACCGCCATCGGGAGAAAAACAGGGATCCGCATCGACTCCCTCGTCAGTGGTAAAGCGAATGGGTTTCCCTCCCCGAAGCGGAAGCAGCCAGATATCCCGCTGACCATCGATGACCTCGTAATAGGCAATCCACCGTCCATCGGGAGAAAACTGAGGTCTGAATACCGCCCCTCTTCCCGCCAGAAGCAGCCTGGCCATTCCCGTCGGCCGCCCACCATCCAGCGTCTGGAGGTAAATCCCATCGCCGTCCCGATACGAGGCTGTGAACACCACCGATTTCCCATCCGGTGCGATCGCAGGCCAGCCCGGATGTCTCGCATCCCCCAGGCGCAGATCTGTCCCATTCCTGAGGTTGAGGAGGTGCAACCGGGTCTCAGCATTCAGAGTTGAGTAGTATATCGAACGTCCATCAGAAGTCGGCGCAGTCTGGCTTTCACAGCCCGAGCCAGGCGTCAGGCGTTTCATCTCTGTTCCATTGACCTTGACACGCCAGAGAGATCTCGTCCCTCGAAAATACCTTGAGAAAAGGACATCCCCCCCAATCCATGCGGGCCAGGAATCCACGGCAGAACCCGGGGTGA
>JANTFG010000042.1 GCA_024763555.1 Thermoanaerobaculales bacterium | reverse complement strand
GCATGAATTCAAGGTAGGTCTCGAGTACAACAAGCTGATGTTCAACGATATCAGCTATTACAACGGCGGCGCCTTCATCTATGACCATGGTGGAGAGAATGAAGACTTTACCGATCTCAACGGCGATGGCTTCAACAACCACTATATGGTTGTGAAGGAACCTGTCGAAACGGCGAAAGACCCCGTGTATTCCGAGGGTGAAATCAGGACTTTCTACCTTCAGGACTCCTGGCGCCCGATGTCGAATCTGACCTTTAAGCCGGGTGTCCGTTTCGAAAACGTGACGATGGATAACAGCGCCGGAACGCAGATTGCCGACATGGACCGCTGGCAACCCCGCTTGGGTGTGGCCTGGGATCTGACGGGGGATGCGAAGTTCGTATTCCGCGGTTCCTGGGGTCGATTCATGGATCCCACGGCGCTTTCCATTCCGGGATTCGCATCCGGCGTGGATCAGGTTTACCATGATTACAATACGCTCGAGTTCTACTGCAATTTCCTGGGAATCTGCGATCCTTCGAGGCTCCCTCCGAACTGGGACTGGCACAGCTTCACCAACTGGGAAGGAATTGACTACACCCTGATCGACAACCGGGGAACAACGGTTTACGGGCCGGCGCAGACCCTGGACCAGGCGGGCCTGGGTCAGCTTGATGCCCCATATGCCGACGAACTCATCCTGGCCTTCGAGACCCAGCTTGCTCCGGAGACCTCCTTCGAACTGACCTATATCGACAAGAAGACCAAGGATATCATCGAAGACACCTGCTCCAACAATACCTGGATCTGGACTAATGAACCCTACCCGAGCCTTGATGATCCTTCCACATGGACGACGGCGGCGGGCTGCGAAAACTGGATCATTACCAATAATCCCTACCTGCATCGGAAATACAAAGGAATCATCGGAAAGTTCGAGACCCGGGGCGACTGGTGGCATCTGCTCGTCAGCCTGACCAACTCCTCTTCCAAGGGAAACAGTGCCAACGGCGCCCTCCAGAGTTATGCGACGGGCCTTGGGGATTACTTCCCGGTCAACTTCATCAACCAGTACGGCTACCTGCCGGACCACCGGAAGAATCGTCTCAAGGTCAGCGGCTATGCTCTGCTTCCCTGGGATATCACGGTCGGCATCGACGGATACTGGTCCGACAAGGGTCACATCACTCCCTATTCCAGTTGTCAGAACTATCTCAGCGCGACGCAGCCCGTCCTGGATTTCTACGGCATCACGGACGAGATGCAGCAGTACTGTTACTCCGGAGATGGTATTCCGCTCAACGGCTATAACATCTACCTGAAGAAGAGGGGCTCCTTCGAGACCAAGCCGACCTGGAACGTTGATCTCCAGATCTCGAAGGCCTTCCAGATCAAGCAGTTTGATGTCTCGCTCGTTCTCGCGGTATATAACGCCTTTGGGCGGGAGCTGGACCAGTACTTCAACGGCGAGTACTTCTGGCAGAATGAGGAATTCGGCGATCCTGTCGTGGTCGGCCAGAATCCTACGACGGGTGAAGACCTCATCGAATACTACGTGCCAATCGGCAAGGCCTATTCCTATGGTCTGCCGCGCCGCTACGAACTCGGTTTCCGGATCGAGTTCTGATCGGAAAATTTCCGTAAGGCAAAACCCGCGCTTCGGCGCGGGTTTTTTTTGGCCGGACGGCGAAGAGTGCGGCTGGCGAACCTGGATGAACAGGAGAAACGATGTCGAGAAATTGGCCTCAGTCAAGGCGGTGTCAGCCGGGAACTGAATTGCGAGGGGCGCCCCGGTCGCCAATTGCGCTGTTGAAATGCGCTTTCACTTCGGCTCCGGGTGTGATATGGTGTAACGGAGATTGAGACTGAGGATCAGGAGGAATATTATGAGCCGGGAAATTATCTTTTCAAAGGCGAGGAAGCACTGGGCAGAGGCGAGTGTGGGTGACAGGCAGTCGGGCGTCCTTTCCCGATCGATTTTTTGGTCATTCGCGACTGCGCTGATTCTGCTCGGCTTCTCGGCGTCCCCGGCTCAGGCCCAAAGCGCTCCTCCGAGTTTCTCGGCCGCCTTTCAACCGGGCACCATCGGACCCGGCTCCTCGACGACACTGGTCTTCACGATTGACAACACGGGCTCAGCCCTTCCTGTGAGTGATCTTGCTTTTGCAGACAACCTGCCGGCAGGCGTTCAGCTGGCGACACCGGCTCATGCCGTCAATGACTGTGGAGGTATTCTGACTGCGCCTGACGGCGGGTCGACTCTGAGTCTGTCCGGAGGCACGATCTCCGGAGCGTCGGTGTGCAGCATCAGGGTCCTGGTCAGTTCGTCGGTGGTCGGCGTGCACACCAATGGCACTGGTGCTCTGACATCGGACGCCGGCAACAGTGGGTCGGCGACGGCGGATCTGACAGTGGCCTCCGATCGACCGGGTTTCTCGAAGAGCTTCAGCCCTTCGACCCTGAGCTATGGAAACCGGGTGCGCCTGAGCTTTCTGATCGACAACACGGCGAATGGGACGATTGCCTACGGCGCATCATTTACCGATACCCTCCCCGCCGGACTCGTGATCGCCGACCCGCCGAATGCCCTCACCGACTGCGTGGGCGGGAGTCTTATCGCTGCGGCAGGATCTTCTCAGGTTTCGCTCGGACCGCCGCCGGGCAACCTCTTTGGGGAAACTCTTGCTGCCGGGGCAAGTTGCACGGCCTCCATCGACCTTCGAGCAACTGCCGCGGGTCGGTTGGAGAATGTCACGACGGAACTGAGTACCTACAACCAGAGTTTTCAGCAGCACTCCAGTGGAATGGCCGCGGCTGTGCTCGATGTGACTGCGGGAGAGATCAACCTCGTCAAGACCTTCGCGGACGATCCGGTGGCGCCGGGTTCGACCGTCAGCCTGGAATTCACGCTCGTCAACCGCTCCAGGGATTTTCCGGCGACCGGGATCAGCTTCAGTGATGATCTGGGCGCGACCCTCCCGGGCCTGGCGGCCATCGGCCTTCCGCTTTCTGATGTCTGCGGCGCCGGCTCGCAGATCAGTGGTGCCGGGGTTCTGAGTTTTTCGGGTGGATCGATTCCGCCCCAGGGCTCCTGCACATTCCAGCTCAGCCTGCAGGTGCCGGCGGGCGCCCTTCCGGGCGTCTACCCGAACACGACCAGTGCTGTAACGGCCACGATGGACGGAGGTCCAATCGTGGGCGATCCGGCGGGCGACAGTCTTTTCGTCTGGCCGGCGCCGGTGCTTGTCAAGGAATTCACCGATGATCCCGTCGGCGCCGGGGGAACGGTGACCCTTCAGTTCAGCCTGAGTAATCCGAGCACTACCGATGCGGCGACGGATATCAGTTTCACCGACGAGCTGACGAACTTCCTGCCTTTTCCGGTCTCGGTGGGGACGGTCAGCCCCGATCCTCCATGCGGCGCTTCCTCAAGCCTCGCGCTGGTATCTTTCGGATTTGATCAGCAGGGCCTCCTCTTCAGTGGAGGAAGCCTCCCGGCGGGCGGTCAGTGCCAGTTTTCCATCACAATCGACATTCCGCAGGGAATGCCCGGCGGCTTCTACCTCAACACGACATCGGTGGTCGATGCGACCCTTGGCGGCACGGTCTACCAGGGTGCGCCCGCAGTGGATCAGTTGCAGGTTGTGGGAGCTCCCCGGATCCTGGAAGAGTTCACGGACGATCCCGTACTGCCTGGAGGGACCGTCACGCTGCAGTTTAATATCAGCCATGATGAACAGGCGACCGGTCCGGCAACGAATATCGCCTTCACAGATGATCTGAATGCCAGTCTTGCCGGGTTGGCGGCGATCGGCCTGCCGACAAACGATATCTGCGGGACGGGCTCACAGCTTTCGGGAACGACGACCCTCAGTCTCAGTGGAGGACAGCTCAATCCCGGGGAATCCTGCACTTTTTCAGTCAGCCTGCAGGTGCCCGCAGCGGCTTCTCCGGGTTTGCATGCCAATGCGACCTCTGCCCTGAGCGCCGATGTCGGAGGGGCTGGGGTTATCGGGCTGGGTGCTGCGGATACGCTGCTCGTTTCCGGGCTCAGCCTCTCCAAGAACTTCCTAGACGATCCGGTTCTGCCGGGACAGGCGAGCAGTCTCGAGTTCACGATCAACAACCTCTCGGCGACGGATGACGCGACAGGTATTTCTTTCACGGATAGTCTCAGCGCTGTCCTGTCGGGGCTGACGTCTTCAGGCCTGACGCAGAATGACCTGTGCGGTGCAGGCTCGCAGCTGCAGATTATCGGTGGGAACTTTCTCATCCTCACCGGAGGCAATCTCATGGCAGGCACGAGCTGCAGCTTCTCGGTACCGATACAGGTTCCGGCGGCGGCTGCTGACGGCTCTTACCTCAACGTGACGAGCGCCCTGTCGGCGACGATCAACGGAAGCCCGGCCGTGCTGCCTCCGGCTGTCGATCATCTGAACGTCGACTCCCAGCGCCTGGGCTTCTCGAAGGAGTTCATCGACGACCCGGTCCTGCCGGGCGACAACGTGACCCTTCGCTTCACGCTGGAGAATCTCGATAATTCGAACCCGGTTTCGGTCCTGAGCTTCACCGATGATCTCGGTGCCGCGCTGGCGGGTCTGACAGCGACGGGAACTCCGATGAACGATGTCTGCGGGCCGGGGTCGCAGATGGCCGGTACCAGTGTCCTGACCCTGACGGGCGGCAGCCTGGCGCCGGGCGCGAGTTGCAGTTTCGACGTCGTGCTGCAAACCCCGGCGGGGGCGGCTCTCGGCACCGTCGTGACCAACACGACCTCGACGCCGAGCGGGACGATTCTCGGCCTGCCGGTGACAGGGGGCGCGGCGAGCGATGAGCTGCAGTTCCAGCTCCTGTCCTTCTCCAAGACTTTTGGCGGGCCGACCGCCGCGGGTGCGCCGGCGATTCTGAGCTTCACAATTGCCAATACCAGTTCGATATCGGAAGTCAACGGGATCGACTTTACGGACGATCTCGATGCTGTGATCTCCGGTCTGGCGGCGGTCAGCCTTCCGGCTGCGGGATTCTGCGGCCCGGGATCGACGATTTCGGGATCCTCCCTGCTGAGCATCAGTGGGGCAAGCCTTCCTCCTCTTGGAAGCTGCACCTTCCAGGTCGGCCTGTTGACGCCGCCTTCGGCGACAGCAGGGACCTATATCAATACCACGAGCGATGTGTCTTCCAACGGTCTGCCCGCGGCGGCGCCGGCGACGGATTCTCTTATCGTTGAACCGCCACCGGCCTTTTCGAAGTCCTTCAGTCCCGCCGCGATCGGGATGGGGGAGGGGACGACCCTGAGTTTCCTCATCGATGCGACGGCGAATACGCTGGACGGGACGGCCCTTGATTTCACGGATACCCTGCCTGCGGGCCTGGTCATCGCGACGCCCGCCAATGCCAGCAGTTCATGCACGGGAGGAGCACTGACGGCTGTCTCGGGAGGCTCCGTCATCAGCTACACCGGAGGAAGGGTATCTGCCGGTTCGATCTGCCAGATTACGGTGGATCTCGCGCCGACGGCGCCGGGCACCTTCCTCAACACCAGTGGGAACCTGACATCGAGCCTTGGCGACAGCGGGACGGCCTCGGCCTCGATTCTGGTTGAAGGCCCACCGGCCTTTTCGAAGTCTTTCAGTCCCGCCGCGATCGGGATGGCGGAGCAGACGACGCTGAGTTTTCTCATCGATGCGACGGGGAACACTCTGGACGGGACGGCACTTGATTTTATGGATAGCCTGCCCGCGGGTCTGGTCATCGCGACGCCCGCCAATGCAACGAGTTCCTGCGCGGGAGGAACACTGACGGCTGTCTCGGGAAGCTCGGTCATCAGCTACACCGGTGGAACGGTATCTGCGGCTTCGATCTGCCAGATCACGGTGGATCTCGTGCCGACGGCGCCGGGGACTTTCCTCAACACCAGTGGAAACCTGACATCAAGCCTTGGCGACAGCGGGACGACCTCGGCCTCGATTCTGGTCGAAGGTCCACCGGCATTTTCGAAGTCCTTCAACCCGGCGTCGATCGGCGTGGGGCAGAACAGTACTCTGGCTTTCCTCATCGACGCTTCCGCGAACACGATCGCCGGGAGCGGACTGAGCTTTGTCGACAACCTTCCGGCGGGGATGCAGGTCGCGAATCCCGCCAATGTCTCCTCGACCTGTACCGGCGGGACTGTCACGGCATCTCCCGGAGGGACGAGTGTCGCCTACTCGGGAGGAGGAATTCCGGCCGGAGGAAGCTGTACGATCAGTGTTGACATCACTGCGAACCTGACCGGAGCTCTTCTCAACCTCAGCGGCGATCTGAGCTCCAGTCTCGGCAACAGCGGGACGGCTCAGGCGACTCTGTCGGTCAATCCTCAGCCGGTCTTTTCCAAGAGCTTCCAGATCAACCCGATGATCTCGGGAGGAAGCACGGCCCTGGTCTTCAGTATCGATAATTCCGGCGCAGGGATCCCCGCCGACAGTCTCGATTTCAGCGATGCGCTGCCTGCCGGGATGGTGATTTCCAACCCATCGAACGCATCGACGAGCTGCAGCGGAGGGAATGTTTCGGCGACTCCGGGCGGCGCACTGATCGCCTATTCCGGGGGCTCCGCTCCCTCAGCGGCGGGGTGTAGCGTCTCGGTTGATATCACCGCGGCCTCCGCCGGGACCTATGTCAACACCAGTGGCGTACTGAGCTCATCCCTCGGAACATCTCCGCCGGCAACTGATACCCTCGTCGTTTCCGACGTGGTTTTCACGCTGGAAAAGAGTTTTTCCCAGGCGCTGGTGATCCGGGGTGGGAGCGTTGATCTTGAGTACACAATCACCAACCCCTCAACCGTCTTCAGCCTGACGGATATCACTTTCAGCGATGATTTCAGCGGGCTCCCCGGGATGGCGGCGGTCGGTCTGCCTCAGAATGATATCTGCGGGACGGGTTCGCAGATAGGTGGAACTTCGAGCGTGAGTTTCAGCGGCGGAAGTCTGGCGCCCTCAAGTTCCTGCACCTTCACAATCAGCCTCGTGCTTCCGGGCGATGCGGCTCTGGGCCTTTTGACCAGCACCTCGTCGCCGGCGACGGCCCTGTCGGCGGGCGGTTCCACATCGGCGGGTGCTGCGACGGACAGCTTTGAGATCGTCTTCTTCGATTTCTCGAAGAGTTTCCTGGGCGTGGGTTCTCCCAATGCCGGGGTGCAGCTGCAATTCGTCCTGTCGAATCCCGATCCGGTCAACAGTATTGACGGAATTTCCTTCAGCGACGATCTGGACGCCGTGATTCCAGGCATGATGGCCTATGGTCTGCCGCAGTTGGATGTCTGTGGCCTCGGTTCCAGTCTGACCGGCACATCCCTGATCAGTTTCAGCGGAGGCCACCTTGATCCGGGAGCCTCGTGCGCCTTCACCCTGACTGTAATCATGCCCCCTGAAGCTCTGGACGGGGAGTATCTCAACACGACATCGATCGTGACAGCGACGGTCAACGGGACTCCGATCGCCGGAGACAGCGGCTCTGAGGCCCAGGCCCCGCTCCAGGTCAATGCCCAGCCGATTCCCGCGAGTGGACTGGTGGGAAGGAGCATTCTGGTGCTGCTGCTGATGCTCAGTGCGGCCGTCGTGATTCGAAGAACTTAGAGGGAGGAGTGCCGAGATTTTGGCCCGGGGGAGTCTTCCCCCGGGCTTTTTTTGATCTGCCCGAAGCGGATTCCGATTCCCCTGAGCAGGGAGGGGAGCACGGGAAATTCAAGAAGAGCCCCGAGAATTCGTGAACCAAATCCTCTGGTCTGCGTTGTATGAGTCGATGAAGGAGGTCATCATGAAAAAGATCTTTGTTTCGCTCGTTGTTCTTTCCTTTTTGTCCTGTCCGGCGATCCTGGGCGCGGCACAATCCCCGGACGCTCAGTCCTGGTTGAACGTCAGCGTGCAGGCTGCCGAGGACAATACGAATGTCCAGGTGCACCTGCCCCTGAGTATGATTCTCAAGGTCATGGAGAGCGTCAAGGTTGAGGGTTTCGACACCGGCAAGGTCTCGCTGGAGGCGGCGGACGCCGAGATTGACTGGCCGGCCCTGCTCTCCGCCGTCAAGGAAGGTCCGGTTGGAAAATACGTCACCGTCACTTCGGATGAGGCCAATGTTGATGTCTCGAAGAATGAGAAGTATCTGCTGATCAATGTCCATCAGAAGACGGATGAAAAGGCGGAAGTCGCCGTCAGGCTTCCCGTGGAACTGCTGGACAGTATCGTCGTGGATGCCGAGAACAAGCTGGATATCGCGAAGGTGCTTCGGAGTCTGAAGACCCTTCCCGACGGAGACATTGTCACGGTGAAGTCCGATGAAGCCAATGTCCGGGTCTGGGTGGAGTAGGGATATGAAATCCTCGGGATGGGTCAGCCGACAGCACGGTATATCGACCCTTGCGGCCGTCGTGCTTTCGGTCCTTGCGGGCCTGACGACGGCAAGCTTCCTGGCGGACTGGGCCGTTATCCGGGTTCAGACCCCGGGGCCCGAGGTTCACAATCTGACGATTCCGCTGCCCCTGGTTCTGGGAGATGCGGCCGCGGCTTTTCTCCCTCAGGACCTGGCTGACGAAGCTGAGGTTCCGCCGGAACTGAAGGAGAACAAAGAGGCCATTCTGGAAATCCTGGGGGAGCTGATCGACGCGCCTGACGGCAGGCTGATCAGTGTTGATTCGGATGAGGCGAAGGTCCGAATCGACCTGAAGAAGGGCGAGCTCCTGGTTCATGTCGATGCCCCGGATGCAAAGGTCTTCTGCAGGCTCCCGCTCAAAGGGCTCCGAAAGGCCCTGGAGAAATGGGATTTCGAGAGCATCGAGCCCGATCTCCTTCTCAAGACGCTGCACTCGGCACGCAGGGGGAATTTGGTCGAGGTGGACGCCGAAGACGGTACTCACGTCACGATTTCGATGTTCTAAGCTTCGGTACCGTCCAGAGAGAAGATTTTCGGAAAAGCCCCACCCGACCGCGGGTGGGGCTTGATTCAGCTCTTGCGTGAATAAGGACCGGGATTTGGGAGGCATTGTTGGGTTGAGATCACAGGTAGACCGGCGAGTCTGTTGGTTTGATCGCAGGCGATACTCTATACCTGAGCCGATGAGGAGATTGGTTTTCAAAGATAAAGAGCCCGATCGTGTACTCGACTTCCGGATAGCGGATTTTCCCTTCCTGAGCACGCGTCATCGTCTTGCCGGTCCTGAGCCGGGGACAGCCCGAATAATGCGGCCTGAGATATCCTCCCAGGCCGCGGTTCTGATGCGTGCTCCTCCCTTATTTCCTCAGGGTGAATGCGAGGTCCATGCGCTGAGATCTCCGCTCTCGAAGTCATCTGAGAAGATCGGCGAGGGTTGGGGAGAACTCGTTCCCGCCGTTCTCAGGACACTCTCGTTGGCGCCTGATGAACTCATGTGATACCAGCGTGAGAAGGGTGGACTGAGGGGACTGTTGACCGGAGAATTCAGTACGCGGGTCCTCCAGTGATAGGCTGTATCCTTCGTGAGTCCTGTCGCGGTCTGGGTGATCAGAAGCCCGCCGACGCTCGTGGGGTTCTGGGGGCTGATTCCGGAAGTGTTCTGGAGGTTGAAGGGATCTCCGGCCTGGTCGACTTCACTCTGAAGCCCAACGGGGCTTCGTCCTGCTGCGTTTCTTGCGAGTATTCGCAGGGCGAAGCTCGTTTCGGAGTCTGAGCGACCCTGGGGGGCGACCGGTGAACTCGCGTTCGACTGAAGCTGTCGAGGCAGAATGGACACGCCGGGTCTGCCGTTGCCATAAAAGAGGGAGAGACGTCCTTCGTCCGTCTGTCCGTTGGCATAGCCCGAGAGTCCGATCAGCAGATCGCCGTAGCCGTCACCATTGACGTCTCCGACTCCGGCGACGCTCCTTCCGAGCGATGCGTCGGTGTAGTTTGATTCGACTGTCCAGTCGCCGTCGTTGTAGGAGATGGGGCCGGAGGAAGATCCGAAGTAGACCCGTGCCTGTCCCTCGTTGCTCATCGGGTTGGACCAGCCGGGAGCGCCGACGGTGATCTCTGTGTAGCCGTCGCCGTTGAGATCCCCGGCCGATGCAACGGACATGCCGAAGTAGGCGTTCTCCTTAAAGCCTGTGTCCCACCAGCACGGGGAGGAACTCAGGCCTGTTGAAGACCCGCAGTAAGCCCAGGCCGCCCCTTCGTTGCTGTAGATCTGGGTGTAGGCGGGCGCCCCGACGACGATGTCTGAATATCCGTCGCCGTTGATATCACCGGCCCCCGAGACGGAACGTCCGAAGAGATAGGCGAGATCACCCTGGCTCATTCCCCAGCTGATCCCGTCGGTCTTGAGACCGGTCGTGGATCCCTCCCAGACGACGGCCAGATTGGCGCCGCCGGCAAGCAGATCTGCATAGCCGTCCCAGTTGACATCCCCTGCCGGGGCGACACTGGTTCCCAGCGACTTGTTGGTCTCCCCGCCGTAATAGTGCCAGTCCGCATTCGAGTCGTCTCCATCGGCGCCGAGGCCGGTTGCGCTGCCGTGCCAGACGAAAACTCCACCTTCAGCGCTGTAGGTCCCATCTGAGTACCCCGGCGCGCCGCCTGCGATATCTGCATATCCGTCGCCGTTGACGTCCCCGGCACTCGAGGCGGCATAACCCATCAGACCGCCGCCGTAGGCTGAGATGCCGAACCAGTCGGCGCTGGTGGGGCTTCCGTCGCTCCCCATCCCGGAACTGCTTCCCAGGAAAACGAAGATCGCGCCGCTGTCGACGGCGGAGTAGTCGTAGTAGGGAGCGCCGATAATGATATCGGAATATCCGTCGCCGTTGACATCGCCCGCCGAGTTGACGGCCCAGCCGAAGTTGGCATCCGCCTGGCTGCCGCGGGCAAACCATGAGGGTGTGGAGGAAGGCCCGGTCGCGGAGCCGAGGTAGAGCAATACGGCGCCCTCGTTGCTGAAGCTGGAATCATAGTTGGGCGCACCGGCGATGATGTCGGAATATCCGTCGCCGTTGACGTCGCCTGCTCCCGCAACGCTGGTGCCGAGGTTCGAGTCGGCCCAGTCGCTCTCAACGCCCCAGTGGGCGGTGTCGGCGAGGCTGTCCGGCCCGCCGTAGAAGGCAAAGGCGACGCCTTCGCCGGTGTAGGAATAGGAATAATCCGGCGCACCGACGAGGACATCCGCCCAGCCGTCGCCGTTGACGTCTCCGGCCGTGGCGACCGAGGCGCCGTAGTGGGCTCCGGCCGTGCTGCTGACGGTCTTCCAGTTTGCATTCGGCGCCGTGCCGAGTGCGGGGCCAGTGGCGCTGCCAAGCCACATCAGGGCTCGCCCTTCCCCGGTCTGGGTGTCGGTGAAGCCCGGCTCCCCGATCAGGACGTCGGCGTATCCGTCTCCGTTGGTATCTCCCGCGAATGAAACACTCGCCCCGAAGTTCCCGTCCTCGGTTTCGCCGAAGGCAAACCAGTCGGCGGTCGTATCAAAGGTCGAGCCGCCGTAGTAGAGGTAGGCGACACCCTCGCCAGAAGTGGTTGTCGTGTAGTCGGGAATCCCGAGAATGATATCGGAATAGCCGTCGCCGTTGACGTCCCCAGCCGTGGAGAGCGCCATTCCGAGATGCTCGTCGTCTTGAGTGCCTGTCACCTGATAATGTGTTTCCTGAGGTCCGGAGCTTCCGCCCAGGAAGACGACGGCCTTGCCGCAGTCGCTGTGATCGGGAGAAGAATAATAGGGTTGACCGATAATGAAATCACTGTAGCCGTCCCCGTTGATGTCGCCGGCCGTTGCCAAAGCGTAGCCACTCTGCCCGTCACCCCACTCCCATCCGTAGAAATACCACTCGCTACCGTCTGCCAGGCCTGTATCGGATCCGTAACGAAGATAGACGATCCCGGTATCGGGCTCGGGAGGGTTGCCTCCTGAGCCACTGTCATCAAAAAAGGGTTCGGAGAAGAGCAGATCGGAGTAACCGTCGCCGTTGACGTCTCCGGCGGAGGCGACGGCAAAGCCGAATCCGGAGTTGTTCTCTTCCAGCGGGTTGGTCCTGTCCCAGTCGGGTTGACTGGGCAGGCCGGAGGACGAGCCGTAAAAGACCGCCAAGGCGCCCATGGCGATGAGATCCGGACCTATCTGAGCAGCGTAGCTAGGTATCCCGATTGCCAGGTCGGAGTAACCGTCGCCGTTGACGTCGCCCGCAGTGGCGACGACGTGCCCGGTTTCCCACCACGCGCCTCCACCGGCATAGTTCCAGTCCGGGACGGCGGAAATACCGGAGGCGCTCCCAAGGTACAGGTAAACCTGACCGGCATTCGTCAAGCCGCCGACATCATAATAGGGGACGCCGATCGCGATGTCGGAATAGCCGTCGCCGTTGACATCTCCGGCAGTCGCGACCGAGTATCCGAAGCTCTCGGCATCACTGCTCCCGCGTGCCGTCCAGTCCGACGCCGCCGGGAGAGAGAGCATTGACTTCAGCTGCAGAGGATATAAGGCGCCTTCGTCATCGACTGTGAGGTCCAGGCTCCCAGCCTCTGCTGACATTCGGAGCTGAAGTCGGCGACCGGAGGCGTCTGAGGCCTCCAGGGCGCGAATCTTCAAGACCTTCGTCCCGCCCGAGCGAAGCTCGAGATTGCCGAGCGAAGTCCGATGCAGGGTGATATTGCCGTCGATTGCCATCTGAAGGCTCAGCGCACCCTGGCCTTCGGGCGCCTGATCGATGGTGAATGTCTGGATGAGGCCTTCCGGCTGATTGAGATTCTCTTCGGTCATGGTGCTGAAGCTGTAGATCGCCCGGGCTTCCTCGGAGCGGAGGACAGCTCGTCCCAGGGGCAGGATCTTTCCTTCCCGAGAGATGGAGATTGGCCGGAGCGAGGCTTTCCAGGTCTGGACCTTCGCTGTGCGATCAATGATGCCGATCTCCCCGTCGTCACGGAAGAGGAAACGGAGGTTCTGGCGGCGGTTGGGCGCCTGGTAGCACGCCGGGCCTCCGTCGGCCGGTGTGTCGGCCCAGGAGATCGAGTATTCAGAGGCGGCGATTCCTGCCTCCACCTGTGCGAGCCAGCTGTCCGGAAGGTCGGAAGCCGGGCCTGCGGTCGCGCCGGCCGCCGCTCCCGAGGGCAGCAGCCCCAGGCAGCAGAGAACTGTTGGTATCAGAAAGCGGGTGTTTCGGGTTTGCAGTTTCATGAGATTCTCCTTTCGAGAAGGCGCCAAAGAGCTTGATCGACTCGGTTCTTCCTAACGCAAAGGCCGTGCCAGGCTTCCGGAATGGAGAGGAGTTTCTGTAAGTTATTGGGGCTAGGCGAGTTCGTGTCTTGATGCTTCTTGTTTCATGAAGCATCGAAACCATCGGAGTCGCAGGCCTGAGATTACTGGTCTCAGGCTTGAGACGGAAGGAGCACTTTCGGGCGAGAGTTGTTGAAGACCGGCTCCGGGACTGTTCGAAGATCCGGAGGCCCCCGGTCGAGTAAACGTCTATTGCGGATCCGCGTCCGGTCCCGGAGGGGGAATATTGGAGGATTCGTGGGAAGTCGGAAGGCCGGAATTTCCGGGATTGACCGGTTTTCTCAGGTCTCTGAGCCCTCCTCGGGGCGCGCCGGCTGCGAAAGATCCTCCTGGATCGTGATTTTCAGAGCCCGGATTCGGCGGTAGAGTGTCGCCCGGGAAATTCCCAGAGCCTTCGCTGCTTCCGAAGGGTTCTCGGCCTTTGAGAGGGCGGAGCTGATCTCCTGGCGCTCAACGCGTTTGAGTTCCCGCTCCAGACGGCCTCCTCCCTCGACTTCTTCGGAATGGCTTTCGCGAATCGAGGGGCTGAGGCGGGCCGTATCCAGTGCCTCTCCGTCGGCGATGAAGAGTGCAGCTTTGGCCATTTCCCGTTCGAGCTCACGGACGTTCCCCGGCCAGGAATAGTTTCTCAGGGTCTCGATCGCTGCTTTGGAAATGCCGAGGATGGAGATGCCCCGCTCTGAGGCCGCCTTCTGCAGAAAATAGGCGGCCAGATTGGGAATATCCGCCACCCGACGCCTCAAGGGGGGCAGGGTGACCTCCCATCCGGCGAGGCGGTGGTAGAGATCCTCCCGGAAGCGATGTTCGCTCATCGCTTCCCGAAGATTATGGTTGGTTGCGGCGAGAAGACGGACATTGACGGTTCGGGGTTCTCTGGCGCCGATTCGATAGACCTCTCCGGACTGGAGAACCCGCAGGATCTTTGCCTGAGTCTGCATGGCCATGTCACCGATTTCATCCAGGAGCAGGGTGCCTCCGTCGGCCAGTTCGAAGCGGCCCGATCGAGCCTGGACCCCTGTGGCCACCCCCTGCTCGATTCCGAAGAGTTCCGATTCCAGCAGATCATCCGGAAGGGCTGCGCAGTTGAGTGCAAGGAAAGGGCCTGACGAGACGCTCGAAGCGGCATGAATATAGCGGGCCAGGACCTCCTTCCCCGTCCCGGACTCCCCCAGGATGAGAATCGGCAGTCTGCTTGGAGCGATCCGCCCGGCCGTCCGGTAGATCTTCAACATGGAGGAGTCGACCGCGGGCGGTTCGGGCATTGGGGGGGGAGAGATCTCGGAAGCTGGAGTTGGTTTGGCACTGGGTTTGTCCGCTAAGAGTCCGGCCATGGCGCCAAGCAGGGGCTGAAGGAGTTTCGCGCTTTCTTCACTCATGATCTGGATGCGAAGAACGGCGCTTCCGGCGGGAAATTCCAGGATGACACCGGTGTCTTCCGGGCTCCGGCGGGCGGAGAAAATGAGGGGCGCCTCGGGGCCGGAATCTCCCTGAAGATCAACCGAGATGACAGGAAGAAAACTGTAGATTCCCATCGCCAGCAGTCGCGGGAGTTCGGAGTTTGCAGGCTTGTTTTTCCATTGCTCGATCAGTTCGGGTAGCAAGCGGATGACGAGTTGTTCCGCCTGACCAACAACGGCTGTTTCTACTGCTGTCCGCGCTCCTGCAGCGGGGCTCGAAGTCGCCGGGAAGCGCATTCCAAGTTCGAGGTCGTCCTCGCAGACCTTCTCGATGACGCAGGATACTCGTCCGAAACTCAGGGTGATGCCGGGTTCGATGACGGCACTTTGAATCCTCTTACCCCGGATGCGGGTACCGTTCCGGGATTTGAGGTCCTCAAGGAGGAAGCGCTCATCACTTATTTTCAGGACTGCGTGTTGTCGGGACACCGTGGCGTCGTCGAGCCGAATGTCGGCTGTTTCCACCGAACCGATGTTCAAGGCGCCTTCCCATAGGGGTATTCGATGAATCGTGTCGCCGATTGATGCTACGAGTACATATCCCACGTCCGGTTTCCCTCCACCGTAAATATCAGGGTCGAGCAATTTTCCCGGCGAGTTGCCGAAGGTCCTTTGAAACCGACTCGTCTCGAAGAGCCCCGACGGACCTCCGGTATTCCAGTGTTTTTCGCAGATCCCGGGGCATCAAGAACTTCGAAGATCTCATCCGAGATCATCGCCCATCGTCGCTGAAACCATATCCACCTGGACAGTATAGCGCTGATTCGGAGTCCTGTTATTCTTGAGGAAGACATTGAGTCATCGGAAAGGGGGTCGAAGCCGGGATGTTGAGAGTTGGAGAGGCTATCGGGCATATTCGTATCGAAAAGCCTATCGGCGCCGGAGGAATGGGAGAGGTATTCCTGGGCTTCGATGAGAAACTACTGCGTCCCGTTGCTGTCAAGGTTTTGGCGCCTCATGCCCGCCTGAGCCCTGCCTCGAAAGCTCGGTTTCTTCAGGAAGCGAGACTGCTGTCCAGGCTGGATCATCCGGGAATCTGTCGGATCTACGATTACTTTGAGGAGGCAGGGCAGGAGTTCCTTCTTCTGGAGTACATCGAGGGGCAGAATCTGCGGGAGGCCGTGGGAGACCTCTCAGAAACACAACTGCTGAGCTTGATGGCCGATGCTGCAGATGCCCTGGCTGCCGCCCACAGGGAGGGTGTCATCCATCGAGATCTCAAGCCGGAGAACATGATGGTGACTCCGGCCGGTGAGGTCAAAATCCTGGATTTCGGGATCGCGCGATCACTGGAGGCTCCCGTGCTGGTGGAGAAGAGGCGTCGGGAGCCGAAAGAGGATGTGGGACCTAGCCTGTCGCCACCTCCTGAGCTTGAAAAAGAGAAGAGTCTGACGATTGAAACGATCGATTTGGGGCTCATGGAGACCCGTGTCGAGGGCTCCACTTCAGGTCAGGAAGCGGCATCGGAACCGCTGACCAAAGCAGGGACGATCCTCGGGACGGTGCGCTTCATGAGCCCGGAACAAGCCGGTGGGGTCGAGGTGGGTCCGGCCGGCGATATGTATTCCTTCGGAATATTGCTTCATGAACTTCTCAGTGGTCGGAGCCCCTACGGGGAAGCGAAAGGTATGGCTCTGCTTCTCAAGGTTTTTAGAGCGGAAACGGAGGCCGTTCGCGGTTTGGATTCCGATTTAAGTCGGCTGATTGAGGACCTTGAGCGGATCGATCCGGCAGATCGGCCGGGTGCGGAAGAGACAGGCCGCCGTCTGCGGTGGATTGTCGACAAGCCCCTTCGCAGGCGCCGGAAGAAGATACGAACTCTGACGCTTGGAGCGATCATCACCGTGATTGTCGTGTCGGCTTCAGTTGCTGTTTACAGTCGCCTGATGGCCGGTCGTCGGGCCTCCGTTGCCCAGCGTTTTTCATCGAAGGCGAAGGAGATGGAGTGGCAGCTTCGTGTGGAGCATTTGTGTCCTCCGCATGATCTCAGGCCGGCCGAGCGGGCTGTTCGACAGCAGATGAAACAGCTGGGCGAAGAGATGGATGAAATCGGTCCGATCGCGAAGGGCCCGGGTTATCGTGCTCTTGGTGCTGCGTCTCTGGCTCTTGGGGATATTGGAAGTGCGCGTCACGCTCTCGAAAAGGCATGGGAGGCAGGGGAGCAGAGTCCCGAAACGGCATATCTTCTCGGATTGAGTCTGGGGAGACAGTATCAGGAAGAACTGCGGTTGCTGAAGAATACCGGATCTCCGGAATCGCGGGCCGAAGCTTTCGGGAGGCTCGAAACTGAGTACAAAGAACCTGCGCTGGAGTATCTGCGGAACAGCAGATCCTCCCCTGTGGTATTTCCGGATTTTCTTGAAGGATTGATTGCCCTGTATGAGGAACGATTCGATGATGCTCTCAATGCAGCTGCTCGAATTGGAAGCGACAAGCCCTGGTTTTATGAAGCAGAGGTACTCAAGGCGACAGTCTATTACGAAAAGAGTCTCAAGTCGGCTTTGGTGGAGAAGGATCTCCGCGGAGAGCTTGAAAATTTCGAGCTGGCTTCAGCGGCACTTCGAAGGGCTCTGAAGGTGGGACGGAGCGATCCGGATCTTCAGTTGTCTCTATGCCGGATCGACGTCTATTCCCTCAGGGCAAGGATGCGTCTGAACTGGCGGGGCCTTGACGACAGGCTTTTCGATAGCGTTCTTGAAGAATGCCGCGATGTGCTGGCCATGGAGCCTGATCGGGTCGATGCGATGGCTCACGAGGCCCTCTTACTTGAAGATCGGGCCAGTCTCGCACGACGTCGGGGGGAGGATGAGGCGCCACTGGAAGCGAAGGCTTTCGAGCTGGTGAGGAAGGGTCTGGAGCTTGAACCGGCGAACCGCTGGGTCCGTGGAGTCCAAGGCTGGATTTTTTATTCTCGGGCATTTCGGAAGCTCAACAAGGGCCGAGAAGCCCGAGGAGATTTTGATGCGGCCATCACGAATTTTCAGGTTCTCGTTTCTCAAGCTGATGCACCTGCCTACGCCAGGTTGAATTTGGCGGATTCCTATTTTGGACGAGCTGTCTGTGAATTGATTGAGAACAAGGATCCCTCGGTCTTTTTGAAGCGGGGGATCGAAGTTGCGGAGATCGGTCTCCGCCTGGCACCAGGAAGTTCTTCGCTCCTGGCAACGATGGGCAATCTGTACTGCATTCTGGGACGGCACCGTGCAGCCCACGGTGGAGAGGCGATTCCGGCCTTCGAACATTCGATCTCCAGCTATGCTGATGCTGCAAAGAACAGCTCAGACCCCGAGATTTTTCGGAACCTGGCACTCGTGCAGACTGACCTGGGAGATGCCCTTCTGGGGAAGGGAGGGGATGCGGAGTCTCTCTACCGGAAAGCCCTGGTTTCGGCGGATCGAGCCATCAACTTAAATCCAGATTATGGCTTGCCTCAGCTGGTGAAAGGGCTCGCTTATCTCGGGCTCGCGAGGGCAGCCCGGCTCGACGGAGAGGACCCAAGTCCGGCTCTGAACCAAGCGCGGCAGGTCCTCCACGAGGCTCAGGAGCTGAGGCCGGATCTGGAAGAGATCGCACTTCACCTGATCGAGGCGGATCTCGAGCAGGCGGAATACCAGATTGAGCAGGGTGTGTCTCCGAAGGTGGCGCTGAGCTCGGTGCTGGAAGCTCTGGATTCCGAGCCCGCTTCGGATAGCCTGGATCGAAAACGTCTGAAAATCCGGGGATACATTTGTGCAGCCGACTGGGAAATCAAGGGAGAACGGCGGCCCCATAAGCTTCTGGAGGAGGTGACACGTCTCGGCAAGGAGGTCTTTGATTCGGGAGAATCGGGGGCTGAGGATGCTCTTGCTCTGGCCCGAATCCACCTCCTGAAAGCGAGCTTGCTTCGTGAAGATGTGGATGTGGCCCGGCAGGAGATTGCGGATGGTCTGGAGATGGCTTCGGCTGCCCTCAAAATCAATCCCCTCCTGGCTGAGGCAGAGGGTGTACGCGCCGAGCTCATGTGGCGCCTCTATCAGCTGACGGGGTATTCTGAGGACTTGAGCCTTGTCCGTGAAGCTATGAAGAAGGCGAATCAGCTCAATCCGAAGTTGCGAATAGATATGGATGGTTTTGAAGACATTCCTGTTCAGAATTGATTTTTCTCCGGTGTGCTCTACCCTGAGCTTATCCCCGAGTTGATTCCGAGGGCTGAGGACTCGGATATCCGCTCAAGCCGGAGGATCAAAAGCCGGAATGCCGGTCAGGTGGTGGCCGAGGACCAGGCTGTGGATATCGTCGGTTCCCTCGTAGGTCATGACGGTCTCCATGTTCATCAGGTGCCGCATGATGGGATATTCATTGACGATGCCGTTGGCGCCGTGAATCTCGCGGGCGAGACGGGCACACTCCCGGCCGACGCGGACGCTGTTTCGCTTGGCCATCGAGACCGCCTGGTGGCTCAGTTTCCCTTCGATCTTCAGCTGTCCCATGCGGTGAACAAGCAGCTGTGCCCGGGTGATATCCGAGAACATGTCGGCGAGCTTGAGCTGCACCATCTGGTGGGAGGCGATTGGCTTTTCTTTGAACTGAATGCGGGTCTTTGCATAGTCCAGGGCCGCCTCGAAGGTGGTCATGGCGGAACCCAGTGCGCCCCACGCGATGCCGTATCGCGCCTGGTTGAGGCACATCAGGGCGTGTTTGAGCCCGGATGTTCCGGGCAGGATGGCCGAGGAAGGAAGGCGACAGTCCGAGAAGATCAGCTGCGAAGTCACGGAGGCCCGAAGCGAGTACTTCCCGTGATAATCCGTGGTCTCGAAACCGGGGGTACCCTTTTCAACCAGAAAAGCCCGAACGCCCTCGGGGGTGCGGGCCCAGACGACGGCGACATCTGAGATTCCGCCGTTCGTGATCCAGGCTTTTTCGCCGTTGATGATCCAGTCGTCTCCATTCCGAATGGCCCGGGTTCTCATGCCCCCGGGGTTGGAGCCGAAATCAGGCTCGGTCAGGCCGAAACAGCCGATGGCCTCTCC
>JANTFG010000041.1 GCA_024763555.1 Thermoanaerobaculales bacterium | reverse complement strand
GCAATTCCGGCCCGGGAGCTGATGTTGAGCAGGCGCAGGAACGGAGATTGTCCGGCGGCGGATTGATCGAGGATTTGGGTAAAATCCTTCGGGCTCAACAGCTCCTCGGAACCATCCAGACGCAGCACCCGCCAGGCAGGCTGTGGATTGTGGACGAGGAAGACCTTGCGCACGCCTTCGGGCATGGGCTTGAGGCGGATCTCGTTTTCAGACCGGCTTTCAGCCCTCGATGCGGCTGCGTTCATGGGCATGAAGAGCAGCAGCAGTCCGGCCGTGAGGATGATCTTGAATGACTTCGGAATCACGAATCAGCTCCAGGAGGTCCGGTCGACCCGAGTCGGAAGCATAGCGCAGTTACCCATTTTCCGCGCCCAAGGTCGAGGCCCCGGACTTTGAAATCCGCATGGGCCGGCCTTCGCTTGGCTCCGAAGTCGACCCTTTCCCAGTCCTTCTCTCTGGTGATCAGAATGCTCCGTGCGGGTCGCCGGAGATACTCGATGAGTTCTTCCGGGCTCCGAAGAACCCGGGTGCCGACCGGAAAACTGAAGAGAAGATCCTCGTCCCTCAGTTTGTAGATCACGAAGTCATCTCCCGGAAACGCAAGGCGACGGGCCGCATCCAGCGTTCGCGCCCCGATGAAGGAGTGGGAGAAATGCGGAAGATAGACGCCGAAGAGAGCAATGAGGAAGAGCGCTGAAGCGGCTTGAAGCCACGCTCCCGTCCGTTGAGATTCCGGCTTGATCAGGCAGGCGCCCATTGGGATGAGCACGAGCATCGCGAGGAGAATCGCGAAAAAGAGCAGATTCTGCACCTCGAAGTGGAGAGCCGGGATCAGGGTTGTGGCCGCGAGCAGTGTACCGCCCGCAAGCAGGAGCGCCCGCGAGAATCTCTGTTTCTCGCCGAGAAGCAGCAGGATTCCTGCCGCAAGGAGGGGCATCTCATAGTGAACGAGACGGGTCTTCAGGCACTCCAGGATCAGCAGTGGACCCAGCAGCCAGCCCAGGAGGAAGAGGGTCTCGAGGGAGTCCCGGCGTAGCTTCCACTGTTTCCTGAGGGCTGCCGGCAGCCGGGCGGCCCAGGGAAAGGCGAGCATGAAGAAGCTCAGGACATAGATGCCCGGAAATCCCTGATGATGTTCCAGAGTGCTGAGGCTCCTGCCGATGACGTGATGTCCCAGGGCCACACGGAAAAATTCACCCCCGGTGGCCCGGTGGGCGGCCATCGCCCAGGGAAGCATGAGTGCAATGGCCAGGAGGGGGCCCCAGAGGAGATGCGGGCCCCACAGAGCCCTTCCGGCCGAGTTCTCTCGGCGGAGGAAGTCGGCGCCGAGCAGAAGCAGCATGGGCAGGAGGAGGAGAGGGCCGCCTCCGGCTGCCGCACCGACAACCAGTATTGCCCCAACGATAACCTCCCATTGTTTCCACTGTCGTCGAAGGGCCTGCATCCCCAGCAGAGTCCCTCCGATGACGAGCAGGACAACGGGCCCCTTGGTAAGCAGCGCCAGGGCCGTGGAGACCCAGAGGAGAATCCGAGGGAGGTATTTTTGATTCCCCCGCAAGATCTCCAGGAGGGAGAGCATGGCCGCAAGGATCCAGAGATTGTTGAGAGCGTCGGCTGTGCAGGCATGGGCCTCGAGGTAGATCAGCGGTGTCGCGAGGAAGAGGAAAGCGCCCTGGATCGCCTTTCGGGATCCCCATCTTCCTCCGATCCACGCGGCGAGCAGAAGGGCGGCGGCCAGGGTGGCGAGCGCCGAAGGAAAACGGGCTGCGAAGGGTGTTTCGCCGAAGAGACTGTAGGAGCCCTTCGTCGCCCAGTAGATCAGAATAGGCTTATCGTATCGGGGTCGCCCTCCGAAAGTAGGCAGCACCCAGTTGGAGTCGCTCGCCATTTCGCGCGCAGCCTGAGCAAATCGAGCCTCATCGCCGTTGATGATCGGGACTGATCCCAGGCCGGGAAGAAGGAGGAGGATTCCAAGGCCCAGGCTGAGCAGAATGTGGCGAAAGCCGGAGGAATGCAGCATCAGGGTGGTTTTACTGAAGGTGGAGTGTCTCAATCGAAGGTTTTTCCACTTCTGAAGAATTTCCGAAAAGGCTGAGGGACAGAAAGAGAGCCGGCAGACAGCAGATCCACAGTGTATTGAAAATCCGTAGAGACATCTTACCTCCTCGATTATTCTAAATGATCCGGGAGGCTGTCGCGGATTGACGCCGTTGGTGGAGAAAAATTTCTCCGGATCGGATAGCATGGGTTCATGAATCGATGCGAGTATGACGAGTCCGTTGGTGGAAGCTTCCGTCGGCGCCCTGCAAGGATCGGCTTTCCCCTGGCAATAACTATTCTTCTGGCGACGGTACTGATCCTGCCGGCCGTGCTCGTGGCGGCCCCGGTTGATCTGTTGCTGCAGGATTCGCAGGTCTTTCTTCGTGATAACGGGACGGCTGACGTCATCTATACCCTGAATTTCCGGGATAACGAGGGACGAAACAGGATCCGGAAGATCGGTCAGTTCTACGAGCCGATTCACTTTACGCGGACATTCCTGGAGACCCCCGAGGGCGACCATGTTCCTCTCCAGATGTCAGCCGTGGGCGGAGGCTATTACTCGGCCTCTTTCGGGAATCGAACCAGCGCCGGCAAGATCTACAAGCTCATTCTTCATTTTCGCTGTGATCATTTCTTCGCCGAGGCGACCCGGGCCCAGGGGAAGGAACTCGCGGTCATCTGGTTCAATCCTCCGCGATGGGGATTGCCGATTGAGAAGAGTGTGATTCATCTGGTTCTTCCACTTCCCCTGCCGGCGGAGGTCGAAAAGCATGAGGATATCTCCCCGGAGATGGTCGATGCCCTGGGCGTCCTGTCGGATGAGGAGAGTCTGGGGAACCAGGACCACTGGGCCTTTGTCTACACCCCCGGCGAGCAGGGGAAGCTCCTGACGCTTTACGCCGAAAAGAACTCTCTGGCGCCGGAGGCGACGCACATGATCCGGAGCTATATTCCGGCCTCGGCATTTCCGGAGCTGGGGGCCCTTCCGACGCCCCTGCCCGGGGTCGGGGATGGGCTGAGAGGGGAGAGGGAGCATGCCCGGGAGGGGGCGCCTGCGGGGGGCCTGTCCTTCGGAAGAATGCTCAAGCACCTCCTGACGCTGGATATGGACAGCAGGGACTGGAACGCATTCTTCGTTTTCGGTTTTCTCTGGATCTTCCTGATGATCGTGGCCTTCATTTTCAACCTGCCCCTGCTCGTCATGGATTTTCTCGCTTTCGGGTGGGTGCTGCTGATCATCGACCTCATCGCAAAAACAAAATTGACGAAATCCGTTTTCCAGCCGGCGGAAAAGCTCAAACTGGTTCATCCCCTGCATGGTTTTCTCTTCGGCTGGACGGCTCTATTGGCACCCTTTCGTGTGCTGTGGATGATCCTGGCCGGGCTCGGCGCTGTCGTCGTGACGATACTTCGAGTACATCCGGTTCTGGCCCGAATTCTGAAGAAAAAGAAGATCGAGTACCTTTCCCCTGAAATTACGGTGGCGACCTTCCAGCGGGCGGGCTTTGTCCCCGATCTCGAGCCCTGGGAGAGCGCAATGATGATCCAGCGTCCGATCAAGGCGATCAATCTCCTCGTGCTGGAGATGCAGAAGAGAGGAGCGGTGCAGATTCTCTCGAGGAACCCGCTGCAGCTCAAGGTACTCAACCCTCAGGTTGCGGAGACTGCGCCCATGGCAACTCTGCTTCGGGAGCTGACGGAAAACGGTACGCTGCCTGCTGAAGGCGTCAAGGAGGTGCTGGACAGCATTACGAAAGAAATGCAGCCGAAGATCTGGAGAGCCGATCTCGAGCGCACCGAGAAGGCGCAGTCCGAGAAGGCGGAGGATGCGTGGAAGAAGCTGGGGAGGCTGCGACCGAATCGGCGCCGGGAGTACTTTGATCAGTATTACCCGGATCTCTACCTTCACGATTCCTTCTTCCGGAATTTTCAGCAGAGTTTCGGAGAGAGCCCGGGTGCGGGCTCAACGGACTCAGCTTTCGACATGCTGAGCGTTCAAAGAGGGTTCCGGACCCTTGATGGGGGCATCGAACATGTTCAGGACTTTGCCGAAGGAATCGTGGACTCGATCGAGGGGGGCGCCTCAAAGACCGTCGATACTCTCGAGAATTTCTTTAATTTTGACGGTGATGCCGCGGGAATCCAGGCCGAGGGTCAGCAGGCCCTGGTGGCGCCGGCGATTGCTGCGGGCTATGACGCCTGCCATTCGGCCTGTCACTCGGCCTGCCACTCAGCCTGTCATTCCGCCTGCCACTCGGCCTGTCATTCGGCCTGCGCCTGTCACTCGGCCTGTCATTCGGCCTGTGTTTCCTCCTGTGCGGGCGGTTTCTGATGGAGCGGGTTATCAGCATCGAGGAATTCATCGATGATTTTGTGGCATCGACCAGGACGGCGATTTTTGTCCGCCGCGCGGATCGTCTGCTCCTGATCCGCCCGGATAAGACCCTCCAGATCAATGACTCTGCCCTGGACATTCTCGAGGCCCTCTATGCGAAGAATGCTCCGCCCGCAGTGGAAGTGCTTCCACGTTTGGCAGAGCATTTCGGGATCGGCCGGGATAGGATCCGAGACGATGTTTCTGAACTCTTGCGGACCCTGGGTGATCTGCTCAATGAAGATTTCAGGCCTTCGCCCGTTCTGCGCCAGGGTCATTTCGACCGTTCGATGGTGCAGTACCCGACTCTGGCGGAGATCGCCCTGACCTACGGCTGTCAGAACCGCTGTATCTTCTGCTATGCCTCGAGTCCCTACCGGGAGAAGAAGGTCGATGTGATGACGACGGAGGAGGTCCGGCGGGTGATGGACAAGATCTTTCACCAGGCCCACGTCCCCTCACTGAGCTTTACCGGGGGTGAGGCGACACTGCGTAAGGACCTGCCGGAGCTGATTTCCTACGGCAAGGAACTGGGCTTTCGCATGAATCTGATCACCAACGGCATCCGGCTCGCGGACGAGGACTATGCCCGGATACTGGTTGACTCCGGCCTGGATTCGGCCCAGATTTCTCTCGAGGCCGGCTCGGCGGCGATTCACGATGCCATTGCGGGCAAACAGGGGGCTTTCGAGAAGACGACTCAGGGAATTCGGAATATGAGGAAGCTCGGAGTGCATGTCCACTCCAACACAACCCTCTGTCCACAGAATCGGGATGCGATGGAAGATCTCATCGTCTTCATCGCCCGGGATCTCGGGCTTCAGACGATGTCGATGAACATGGTGATCCGGACCGGTGAGGCCCGTTCGGATCATCGGATGGAGATCTCATACTCCGAGGTGGCCCACCTGATTCCCGCCATTCTCCAGCTGGCCGACCGGGAGGGAATTCGCCTGGTCTGGTATTCACCAATTCCCTACTGTCTCTTCAATCCCGTGCTCCATGGTCTCGGTGCCAAGTCCTGCGCCTGTATCGATGGGATTCTCTCCGTCAACCCGGCGGGCCAGGTGCTGCCCTGCTCCTCTTTCGAGGAAGGCATCGCCTCCCTCCTGGAAGAGGACTGGGAGAACATCCTCTCCAGCAGGGCGGGACGCTACTGGAAGAACAAGGAGTTCCTGCCTCCGGTGTGCCGCGACTGTCCGGATGCCGATGTGTGCGCGGGGGCCTGTCCGCTCTACTGGGATGCCGCGGGTTCTTTTTCGGAGATCCCGAGAGCGAATTCGGATGATGCCCTGGCACGTCGACGCTGGGAGAAGGAACGCAGACATGGACTGAGCTTCGGAGTCAGTCCCCGCATCAGGAGGGAGGTGGGCTGATGGGAACCCTGATCAGTTACAGAAAATACCTCGAAGAACGCTGGGCTCTCCTGGATGTGACGGAGCAGAAACTGCTCAAGCTGCAGCAGAATTACGAGAGTCATCTGGCTGAGATCCGGAGTACCCGCGAGGCCGAGTTGGATGAGCTGCTTGGGCTCGTGCTTGAAGATCGTTCGGCGCTTCCGGAGGACTTCAATCGAAAGCTCGATGAGGCTGCGGTGCAGGCGGAAAAGGCCTTCGAAGAAAAGAAAAAAGTGATCGAAGAGGAGAAGGCCGCCGAGATGAAGCGGGCGGAGGAGATGAGACAGCAGTCTCTCAAGGCCGTGCGGAACCTCAAGGCCAGGAATCGCAGGCTGGATCGGGAGGAGGAGGAACTCAAGGCCCGGGTGGCGGGGCTGCTGCCGAAGATCGAGGCCTACAACGCGAAAATAGCGGAGATGGGGCATGGCTTCGGTTTTTTCAGCAATCTCTTCAAGATGAGGCGACTCGCCGATCAGAGGGATCTCCTGGAAAAGGAGAACGCCGAGCTGGAGGCGCGAATCGAGCTACTGCGCTCGCGGTGGAAGGAGGCATCGGAGGAGCACGTCGCCGAGGAGGCGGATCTTCAGAAGGCCTGGCGAATCGCCGAAGATCACGCCCTGGCCCTGGCAGCAAAGATGGAGGCGCTCGAGACGCGCCGGGGTCGGATTATCGCCCGGAGTGCCCTGGAAATCGTGTTGAGAAGCATTGCGCCGGAGGAACAGGAAGACGGCGATCGGGAGTGCCCGCGCTGTCGGAAGATGAACGATTCCGGGAACCACTTCTGCTGGGCCTGCGCTCAGCGCCTGCAGGAGAACGATCCGGGTTTCGAGGGCTCCGTTGTTGAGATGGCGGAACTCAACCACCATTTTCAACGATTCAGCAAGGGCGTCCACGCCTGCAGGGGTATCATTGCCCTTGTCCGCGGGCTCAAGAGCGGTCTCAAAGCTCTGTCGAAGAGCGTCTCAGAGATGATCGAGAGCCAGGACAAATACGCCTCGCTCGGCACCCTGGACATCGATGTGCCCGGGGAAGCCCTGACATTCGGCGAATATTTCGATCGGCTGTCCGGAATGGTGGACGACAGCCCAGGTCTTCATCCCCTCGTTTTCGCGGATCGCATCAATATCCTGCTTCAGGATCGTCTGACCGAGGAGCAGATCAAGGGCTATTTCGAGCGGATGGGGGAGGAACTGTCCCGCCAGGCGAAGGCCCAGTGGGAGTGAGAATGGGACGGGTATCAGCGATTGCATCGAATGCAGTGGGGCTTTTTCTCCTGCTGCTGGGACTCCTCTTTCTCCTCGGCGCCGCGGGACAGATCCGGCGTGTCTTCATCGGCCTGGTTCTCATGGGCGCCGGAGCGATTCTGATGGGTCTCGGTATTCGTGCGCTCAAACGCCTGGCGCTGATCACGCCCGAAAAGCTCCGGGAGGATATTCTCGAGCTGGCCCGGCGTCAGGACGGGGAAATCGCGTGGAAGGAGGTCGTGGCGAAACTGGGCTGGAGGGCCGAGCATAGCCTCCCGGTGATTGAGCAGATGATGCGGGAGGGAAGTTGCCGCAGAAGGCTCAGAAAATCAGAGACCTTCTACATCTTCCCGGAACTTCAACCCCGACTGATGGTGCTCTACTGCGAGTACTGCAAGGCGGAGTACCCCATCTCCTCGGATCAGACGAGCTGCCCCAACTGTGGAGGGCCGCTGGTGACCCGGGTCGCAGTTCGCTCGCTCAGTGAGGGCGAGTTTTTCGGGATGGACGAAGAGGCAGGCTGAGCTTCTCTCTCAGCCGAGAGTCTTCTCGCATTCGAAGGCCTCAACCCGATTCCTGCCGAGTTTCTTGGCCCGGTAGAGTGCCCGGTCGGCCGCACGAAAGAAGGTGGAAAAGGCCTCCGGTTGTATAGAAGGCCCGCACGAAGTCAGACCGATACTGACGGAGAGGACCCCTGAGCCCGGAGCGTCCCGATTCGGAATCGCCGCCTCGAGTACCTCGCATCGGATCTTCTCCGCGATCCGCCGTCCCTCAGTAAAACTGATGTCTGGGAGCAGGAGCAGCAATTCCTCACCTCCCCATCGGACGGCCAGGTCGCCGGCACGGGCTGCGTTGGCTTTCAAAATCGATGCGACCGCCTGGATCGCCCGGTCTCCGGCCTCGTGTCCGTATCGATCATTGAGCATCTTAAAGCAGTCGAGGTCAAGAAGGAGGAGACTGAGTTCTGATCCCGAACGCAGAGCCCTCCGCCATTCGAGATCGAGAATTTCCTCAAAGTGCCTCCTGTTGAAGAGACCGGTCAGGGAATCTTCCCGGGCAAGGGCTGCAAGTTGAGTATTTGCCTCCTGGAGATCGTCCATCAGCTGAGATTTTTCGATGATGATGGAGAGCTGGTTTCGCAAGAGCTGAAGGATCCGCTGGTGTTTGCGAGTGTAGACGCTCTTGCGGGTGGAGGAGAAGAAGAGAAAACCGACGGGTCGGCCGAATGCCCGCAGGGGAAGGGTCAGGCTTGAGCGAATGCCCTCCTTGAGAATCAGCCGGGTGGACTCGGACTGCGGGTTCTCGTTGGAGTAGTATTCCAGATCGTTGATGACCCTGACGCCCTCTTCCTCCCTGGTGAGCCGCTCCAGACTGGAGCCCTTCAGGGGAGCGCTGAAACCGACTGGCAGGTGAATCTCGAGATTCCGGCTTGCAGCCCATTCGGCCCGCACAATCCCTTCCGAGGAATCGATTCGTGCATAACCGATCCGATCGTAGGGCACCAGGGTCTCGAGGTCGGAAAAGATCTGTTCAAGAACCTCGGGGAGGCTCCTGGCCTCATTGATCTTCTCCAGGATCCGGGCTACCAGATCCCCTTGACTTCGAGCGGTGGAAATCTTCTTCTCGAGATGGACCGATCGCCTTCCGGCTCTCCACAGTAAGCCGAGGAGGGTCAGGGTCAGAAGAAGACAGTACACGTCCACCAATCCAGTATATCAGATGTTTGAAACTGCGTCTCATATTTAGAATCTGCCGATGAAGGGCGGGGTTGGTGCTCAGCGGGTTAGAGATGTCCTAGGGAGCAGCCGGCCCCGGCCTCGATCAGCCACCAGGCGCCATGCTTCCCGGCAACCCCACGTCTGAGGAGGTGAAATCCGACTCCCCGCGCCCAGTTTCGGAAGTCGCGGGAGACGAATTCCCGATAGTGCGGGCCCTCGATCTTCTCAATCAGACGTACGTGCCAGGGCCCCGGACCCGGGTAGTCGAAGACCAGGACCCGATGCCTGGCAATGCGCTGAGCCTCATCAAGGAGGAAACGGCGAAAGTCTTCCGGGACGCCGTGGAGGAGGTAGGCCATCGTGACGAGATCGAAGGATCCGTCGGCAATATCGGGGAGATTGACGAGGTCCATCTCGCGCAGCTGGGAGTTCGGGAGCCGTTTTCGGGCTTTCCGAAGGAGCTTTGGGGCAAAATCGATGCCGGTGATCCGATGGCCCCGTTCGGCGAGGATCATTGCCAGGCTTCCCGTTCCTGTCGCGAGGTCAAGAACACTCCACTCGGTCGGGAGCGCGAGTTTCTCCAGGGATTCACGATAGGCAGGCTGGAGATTCCTGTCGATGAGCGCGAAAACCGGCGCCACCAGGTTGAAAAAGAGGCGGGAGCGTCGCCTTTCCCGGGCGAATTTCGGGCTGTCAGTCCAGGACGGAACGTGCTTGGGCTTCGATGGGCTCACAGTCCGAGCTTGGTGCGGGTCAGGGCCTCAAGTCCGCCTTCCAGAATTAACTCCTGAGCCGCCGGCCCAAGAGGCGAGACCGGGAAGGAGCGGCCCTGCCAGTGGGCCATGGAGTTCCCAATATCGACCCGCAGTTTCCCTGCAGGGATGCTCCGTTCACCGGCTTCGGCGGCTGAGCTGCAGTGCTGTGCTAGGGCCTCGGAAAGGGCGGGACTCTCCAGGCAGATGAAGGCGTTGTTGAAGGCGTTCCGGAGGTAGGTCTGCGAAAAGGATACCGCGACGACCATCTGAATGCCGCGGTATTTCAGGGCGGTTGCCGCCTGTTCGCGGGACGAGCCCGTCCCGAAATTCCGTCCGGCGACGATGATGTCGCCCTCGGCTGCAATTTTCTGAAAAATAGGATCGTAGTTTTCCATGGCATGGGAGGCCATCTCTTCCGGTGTGAGATCGTCCCGGTAGGTGACGTCCTTGCCGTAGATACCATCGGTGTTGAGGTTGTCGGCCGGGAGGTAGAGGACTCTGCCCCTGATTTCGTCAGGGAAACCCTCCCGGATCTCCACCGGGCGTGCCTGCGCCTGCCGGCCGAAATCGATGTACTCGGCCCGTGGACGCAAATCCTTCATCTTGTCCGGGCCGCTGATGAAGCCTGCAAGGGCGGAGGCGGCGACCACCGAGGGGCTTCCAAGATAGGCCCGGGCGTCCCGGGATCCCATCCGACCCTTAAAGTTCCTGTTGGTTGCTGAGATGCCGACCTCGTCCGCCTCAAGAAGCCCTTCTCCCAGGCCGATGCACGCTCCGCATCCTGGAGGCAGCAGATGGGCGCCGAGCTCCTCGAAAATCTCCCAGACGCCGCGCTCCCGCGCTTCGGCCTCAATGGAGGCTGAGGCAGCCGCAACATAGAGTTCAACGCCCGGTGCGAGTTGTTGGCCATCAAGAATTTCGGCGGCCTCTTCGAGGTCTTCGAGACGACCGTTGACGCAGCTGAGGAGATAGGCCTTATCGACCGGGATCTGCTGCTTTTCGATCGCTGAAATCGACTGCATGATTCCAACGGAATCCGGGCCGGCTACGTGGGGAATGACGGTACTGAGGTCGAGGCGGATTTCGGCGGCGTACTCCCCGTCCTCATCGGGTAGGGGCGGGTGTTTCTCCCAGTCCGCGATCATCTCTTCGTTCAATCGATTGCCGATTCCCCGGGCCTCAAGGACTGAGGCCCGCTTCCGAAGGAAAGAGGCCGTCGCGCCGTCGAAAGGGAACCATCCCGTCAGGGCGCCCCATTCCGTCGTCATGTTGGCAATGGTCAGACGTTCGGACATTGAGAGATACTGGATGCCGTCGCCTCCGAATTCCAGGGCCGCGTTGAGGACCTCCCCCGAGTTGAAGAGGCCGCAGAGGGTGATGATGACGTCCTTGCCCGTGACTCCTGCCTGGAGTTCACCCTCGAGAATGACCCGAATGCTTCTTGGAACCTGCCACCAGGTTTCGCCTCCGGCCCATATCGCGGCGGCATCAGTGCGGACGACCGGGGTTCCCAGCGCCGCGAGGGCGCCGTACATGTTTGAGTGCGAGTCCGAGGCCACGACCATCCTCCCGGGGTGAACGAAGCCGTTTTCGATCATCAGCTGGTGGCCGATACCCGCACCCGCCGGGTGGAAGATGACTCCCTGTTTCGCTGCAAACGCTTCGATCCTCCGGTATTTTTCGAGGTTCTCTGGCGAATGATCCTGGACGTTATGGTCCAGGGCGAAAACGGGCTGGCTCGGATCGGCGATGTTTTCAGCCCCGATCGAGAGGAACTTCGGGATGACGGCGCCGGTGTTGTCATGTGTCATGACGTGGAAGGGACGCAGGATGAGCATGTCCCCACAGCGGATGCCCGAGCCCTCAGGAAGATTAACGGCATGTCTTTGGGCGATCTTTTCAACGATTGTCTGACCCATATCTGCTCCAGCCATTTCCCGAGCGCCCTGAAAAGCTCCTTTGTGTAGGAAAATGCGCCCGTCACCCATCCATCGCGTAGCGAGTAGGGGTGGGTGGATTGTAGCCTGAATCCGGCTGGATAAGAAGGAGATTCGTGGGCCCGGATCCACCGGTTGAAAAAAGGAAATACCTCGTTGGTGCTGCTGAATCAGCAGGCTGGAACACAATTGGTCGAGATGATTCGATCGCCGGCGAGGTGAAAGCATGGTAGCGCAGGCCCTTCTTCCCTTCGCATACGAATCAGAGCGAAACAACCGTGGGCTGATTTTCCCGGCGGGGTTGACGGCGCGAACCGAGCTTGCTGCAATTGGGTTTGTTCGAGTTCCCAGATCCCGATTTCGGCCCTCCGCTCCGGCCCTGGCCCCGCTCTCGGTTGTCCTCCGGCCCCGGCTTCGGCCTTCAGGTGTGATGGAGCGGTGGGGGCGGCCCCTGTTTCGCATTCATCAGCCAGCGGCGATGCATCCAGAGCCAGTAGGCCGGCTCCCGTCAACCGGAGTCGCATTCAAAGACCGTATCTCCGCCGGGCTTCGGCTCTGGGGGCCTGGGACAGAACTCCAGGTCGAAAGCCGAGATCTCCAGATGTTTTTTGGGCCGGCAGGCGCCATGGGTCTGCTTTTCCGCTGTTCCGGGGGACTCCGGGGCCGGAACGGAGTACAATGGTGCCTCCAAAGCCCGGCGGAATATGCGCCACGGCCGCGGGATATCAAAGTCGAGGTTGTTGAATGGGTACTCGCCGTCAATCGAGAGAGCTGGCCCTCCAGCTGCTCTATCAGTGTGAACACAGTCGTGTCGACCTGGAAACGATGCAGAAGGACTTTGAGTCCTGGCAGAAAGCCGATGAGGGTGTCCGGCGTTTTGCGGACGAACTGCTGCGAGGAACCCTTGAGAATCGGGAAGAGATCGACGCTTATCTCGAGAAGCAGACAGCCCACTGGAAACTCGAGCGCCTGGCGGTTGTGGATCGGAACATTCTTCGACTGGCGATGTTTGAGCTTCTATTCTCTCAGGATACGCCGCCGGCTGTTGTCATCGATGAGGCGATCGAGATTGCCAAGAAATTCGGCGCAGAGGAAAGCGCCGGCTTCGTTAACGGAGTTCTTGACGGTTTTTTGAAGAAGAGGAGTGCCAGGTGAGGAAGTGCTTCTTCCTTCTGATCGCGGGCCTGATAAGTCTGGCCGGGCCGGCCGGGGGAAGCGAAGCGGAGTATCTGCTCCGCGGCGTCCAGGTTCCCGAGCCTCATGCGGTCAATGGCTTGATTCAAACGGTTCTCAGGGAGAGAGACGGCCTCTGGCGTGTCCATGTTTCCTGCTCGGCCACGCCGATCGGCTCACATTCACCCGCGCCCCCTCTCAGGCCTGTCGCGGGTGTTCCAACAGAGTTTAGACTCCCCCAATCGCTTCTTCTTCGTTTCTCGGCGGGTCAGAGCGCCTGGGAGCGGGGGACGGAGATTCTCAAATGGGTGTCATCAGAACTCAAACTCAAGACTGAGAACGATCGTCCACAGGATGCCGAATCGGTGTTGAGGCGTGGCTCGGGACGATGTTCGGGCGTCGCCAATGCAACGGCTGCGCTCTTTATGGCGGCAGGTTTTCAGGCCAGGACCGTCAGTGGCCTCCTCGTGGGTGATCAGGAGACGATTCCCCACAGATGGCTGGAAGTCGCTCTGCCCAATGCCGGCTGGGTACCGACGGATCCGACCCTGGGTTTCTGGGTTGTCACTCCACGGTACATCAGCTTTGGGCGAACCGTAGAGCTGGTTCCCGAGATTCGGCCCATTCGTCTCCCTCCTGAAAAACTCTCTTTCCCGCGTACCGACTCGGGGATGTATCTTCGACCGGATCTCGGCTCGAAACTTCGGTGTCGGGCTGTCGGCAATTGCACAGACGAGCTTGTTGCAGTTCTGAGAGACGGAGTGGGGGAGGAACGGAGGAGCCGATTGAGCCCGGAGGGTGTGTTTTCCGGCTTACTTCCGGGGCGATGGGTACTGGAGGTTGTGGATGGAGAGAGAAGCATCAGGAAGTTTGTGGTTGAGGTCAAAGCAGACGAGGACAGTAGCCTGGCATTGAAGATCGGGTGTGGCGGCGAGTCCTGAGGGGGTGCATGATGGATCGGGCTCTTTCCGGAAAACTTGAAGATCTGGCTCCGGAAGTTCTTCTTCAGCTGATTGCTTCCATCGGTGCATCAGGTGTCCTGCGCCTGGAAACGAGGAAGAAGACTGTTGAGATCTGTTTCACTCCGGAAGGGGTTTGTGTCGGCTCCCAGTCGGATCTGGAGGATGTCGGGGAGGTGCTGGATCTCTCCACAGGAAGGTACAGTTTTCACCCAAAAGAAATTGAGAGTGATCCAGAACGCGTGATTATCGACTCAGGAGAGTTTCTCATCGCAGTTCGATCTTTCAGAAAGACCGGTCGGGCCTCCTTTGCTTCGGAGCTTGATGTTGAATCGCTGATCTCCGGCCACGTGATGGAGATCGCGGGACGGATTGACCGTCCGGAAATCCATGTTCTGGCAGATGTTCCGGTATCGGATAATCCATTGGAGGATCTCCTCGGCGATCTCGAAGCGACCGCGCCCGAAGAACTGCTGATGAGCACCATCGGCGTCATCACGGTTGATCCTCGCCCCTGGCGGAGCGGTCTCCAGCGGGAGTGGAAACAGAGAGCGTGGGAGATCCGTTTTTTCGGAGATCCCCTGGATCTGCCGGAGGAACATTTTGATCTTGTGGTCGTGTATCACCAGCTGTCGATGACGAGAGTCGGCTCTCATGAAGACTGGATCAGGCTGGTGCAGGGCCTGGTCAAGCGGGGTGTGCCGGTCCTGTGGGTGGGGCCGCTGGCGGATCCGATGTGGGTTGCCCGGCTTGTCGACGCGGGTGTCGGTTTTCTGCTCCCTCCACCTCAGGGAGATGCCGGGGAGGCGTGGAAACGATTTGGCGGCACTTTGACGCAGGTTGCCGAGAATCTTCTTGTTTCGGCGGGGAGGGCCGGGCTCGAAAACGAGGCGCCTCCGGCAATTGTTGAACTGGTCGACAGCCTGCTTCACGGGGCGGAGAACGAGGAAGCTATTGCCTCCTTTCTTCAGCTGGCATCTGCAGAATTGCAAAGGGGCGCGATTTTGAGCGTGGAGCCGACACGACTTCGGTGTCGAGCGGGCTTCGGTTATTCGCTGTTGGACGGAGGCGCGAGCCTGCCCCGTGGGCTGGGAATTCTTGAGCGGGTGATCCGGACCGGAGACTCCTACACCTCAATTGATGGGCGTAGTGCTGCGGCACGCCAGCTGGCTGGAGTGCTGGGTGTCGAAGATCTCCCCGATGACACGGTTCTCATTCCGCTCAAACATCGGGAGTCCGTGGTCGGTGTTTTTGTCGGCGATTGTGAGGGTGCTTCCCTGCCGGAGCTCAAGGACATCAAACTCCTGGCCGCAAGGCTTGGAGGAGTATTTGTGTGATTTCATCAAAGGAGGATTCGAGATGCGATTGATTCTTCTGGGACCGCCGGGTGCGGGCAAAGGGACACAGGCAGCGTTCATCTGTGAGCGATTCGGGATTCCCCAGATTTCAACGGGGGATATGTTGCGTGCTGCAGTCGCAGCGGGCTCCGAACTGGGAAAGAAGGCCAAGGCGGCAATGGATGCCGGTGCTCTGGTCTCGGATGATCTGATTATTGCGCTGGTGGAGGAGAGGATTCAGGCCGACGACTGTGTCAGGGGTTTTCTCTTCGATGGCTTTCCCAGGACCCTTGCTCAGGCTCAGGCCCTGGATCGGGCGGGTGTTGTGATCGACGCCGTGGTTGAGATTCTTGTTCCCGATGAGGAGATCGTCAGACGAATGTCCGGGCGGAGAGTTCATCCGGCTTCGGGACGCAGCTATCACCTGATTTTCAATCCACCGGAACATGAAGGTCGGGACGATGTGACGGGCGAGCCCCTGATTCAGCGAGAGGATGATTCCGAGGCAGTCGTACTCAATCGATTGAAAACCTACCATGAACAGACGGCCGTACTGTCCTCCTATTATGGTGAGCGAAGCGCCGGGGACTCCGGGAGTGCAGCGGTCTTCATTCGAGTGGATGGAACTCAGAGGATCGAGGAGGTCCGCGACGAGATCCTGAGGCGTCTCGAAGAGATCTGAAGCTGTCTTTCGCCTATGGAAGGGGGTCGGTGTTCTGAGACCCCTGGCCGCCGGCCGGAAGATCGTCGGTGGCCGAGGCGGCAACAGGCTCGGCAGGGGTTGGGAAGTCAACTCCGGATGTTGCTTCCGAAAACTCGCTCTCGAAATCACTGAACAAAGCGGTGGAATCGCGGTACCATGTGCGCCTGACGGAGGAGATCCGTCTGAAGGAGGTCATGATGAGTAGTCCGCTGGAAGCACTGGAACCGAAACTCTTATGGAAGAATTTTGACGCAATCAGGCAGACTCCCCGGCCATCAAAACACGAGGAGAAGATTCTTGCCCTGATCAAGGCTTGGGGCGCGGAAAAGGGCTTTAAAGTCCTTCAGGATGAGGCGGGAACCCTCTGCGTCAAGGTTCCGGCGACGCCGGGCCACGAATCGGCCCCGACTGTGGTTCTTCAGGGCCATATCGATATGGTCTGTGAGAAGAACGCGGATGTCGAATTTGATTTCATGAATGATGCCATTCGCGTCAAGGTTGAGGGCGATTGGGTCGTCACCGAGGGAACGACTCTGGGCGCCGACAACGGAATCGGCGTTGCGGCTGCAATGGCCCTGGCCGAGGATCCGAATGTTGTTCATGGTCCCCTTGAGCTGCTCTGCACCGTCGATGAAGAGACCGGCCTGACGGGCGCGATGAACCTCGATCCGACGATGGTTGATGGGCGGATCATGCTCAACCTCGATACCGAAGAGGATGGTGCAGTCTATATCGGCTGCGCCGGCGGCGCCGACACCAACGCGGTACTCGGTCTGGATCGCAGGCGAGGTCTTCTGAGCTCGATCCCCGTTCGCCTCATCGTTCGGGGTCTCAAGGGTGGACACTCCGGCCTCAACATCATCGAGAACAGGGGAAATGCCATCAAGATGGCGAACCGGGTCCTCCTGGCGGCTCTCAAGGAGAATCCGGATATCGACATTGTGGATTTCCAGGGTGGTTCCAAACACAATGCGATCCCCAGAGAGGCTTTCGTAACCCTGCGCGTTCTGAAGGACGAGCTGGAGGAACTTCGGGAAACGACGGAGGAATGTCTGGCCGATTTCCGACTTGAATTCGGGGCCATCGAACCGGACCTGGAAATCGTGATTGAGGAACTGGAGGATGTACCGGAGTTTGAGTCCGTGCTGGAAACGATGGACCGGGATATCCTGGTGACCCTGGTGGATGCATTGCCTCATGGGGTGCTCTCGATGTCCAGGGATGTTCCCGGGCTTGTGGAGACTTCAACAAACCTCGCCGTGATCAAGCTGGATGACGAGGGGGTACAGCTCGTGACCTCGCATCGTTCCTCGGTGATGCCGGCATTGATGTCGGTGTGCGATCAGGTGGCTTCGATCCTGCACCTGGTGGGCGCGGATCTTGAGGTCAAGGATCCCTATCCCGGCTGGCAGCCCAATCCCGATTCGGCGATTGTTCAAAAGACCATGGAAGTTTATGAAAAGCTCTTCAGTAAGGCGCCGGAACTCAAGGCGATCCATGCGGGACTCGAGTGCGGGCTGCTGATCGAGAAGGTTCCCGACATGGACTGTGTTTCCATCGGACCCCAGATTGAGGGAGCGCATTCGCCGGATGAAAAGGTGCAGATCTCGTCGGTGCAGCGTTTTTACCGGCACGTGGCGGCGATCCTCGAAGATCTCGCCTGAATCCGGGGGAAGGGCGATCCATGGATGCCCTGATCGAGCAGGCCGCTGAATCGATCTCGGAGGCGGGGGCGATGTTGATCACCGCCGGCGCCGGGATGGGGGTCGATTCCGGTCTGCCCGATTTCAGGGGCAGCGAGGGTTTCTGGCGAGCCTATCCGCCCCTTGCCCGGATGGGAATTCGTTTCGAGGAGATGGCGAATCCCTCCTGGTTCGAACGTGATCCGGAACTTGCCTGGGGCTTTTACGGTCACAGGCTCCAGCTCTACCGGCAGACCCGACCCCATGAGGGTTTTGACATTCTCAGGCGCTGGGCCGAGGGGATGGAGTCCGGCGCCGGCGTTTTCACCTCCAACGTGGACGGGCACTTCCAGAAGGCGGGCTTTTCCCGGTTTCCCGTGGTGGAGTGTCATGGCTCAATCAATCATCTCCAGTGCATCAGGCCCTGCTCATCCGAAATCTGGAGCGCGGAGAACCTCCGGCTGGAGATTGATCCGGAGACTCTGCGGGTCGTGGGAGAACTGCCCCGGTGTCCGCGCTGCGGAGAGTTGGCACGACCGAATATCCTGATGTTTGGTGATTGGTCGTGGCGGTCCGAGCGAACTCGGGCACAGGAGGCTGAACTTGAGAAGTGGATGCAGCTCATCGGGAACGATGGCCTGAGCCTGGTCATTATCGAGATTGGAGCAGGTCGCGCTGTTCCGACCGTACGTCGTTTTTCTGAGGGTCTCACTGCATCTTTGGGGGCAAGGCTGATCAGGATGAATCCACGCGAGCCGGAGCTTCCGGTGCGTGGTTTCGGCCTGGCCGGGAATGCACTTGAGCTTCTGGTCGAAATCGATCGAAAATTCTCCTGAATTCCGTTTTTTCAGGACTTTGAGCTTGACAAAGCCGGCCGTTCCCGCAATCATTCATGATGTGAATTGGGAGATTCTCAGATCTCTTTGTTTCTTATTTTCTTTGAGGAGGTATCTATGTTTCGTCGCGTTGTTATGACCTTTTGCGTGGTAGCCTTGCTGGCCTCAGCGGTCGGCTTTGCTGCGACAACGGGCCGCCTGGTCGGAACCGTGAAGGATAACGAGGGCCTGGCTCTCCCGGGGGTGACCGTCCAGATCACCTCCGATAAACTCATCGGTGGTCCCAAGGTAGCCATTACAGGCGCCAATGGTGACTTTGCTTTCAACCTGCTGCCTGTCGGTCTGTACACCGTGACCGCCAACATGCCGGGCTTCAAGCCTGCGACGGGCCAGGTGCGTGTCAATCTTGATGGAACTGCCTCCGTCGAGTTCTCGATGACGCCGGAGCAATTCGTCGGCGAAGTCGTCGTTGAATCGACGGTTCCCGTGGTGGACACGCAGCAGGTCAACTCCCAGCAGGTCTTCGATCAGGACTACCTCCAGAACGCGGCTGTCGGCGCCTCCGGACGTGACTATCTCTCAGTTCTCAGCCAGGCGGCGGGTGTTGCCGGCAGCGGAAATGCCAGCGTTTACGGCTCCTCGACCAGCGATAACTCTTACCTGATCGACGGCATGAATACCACCGATCCCGTGACCGGAACCTTCGGCACGAACTTCAACTACGACGCCATCCAGGAAGTTTCCTTCCAGACCGGTGGTTTCGAGGCCGAGTTCGGTCAGGCGACCGGCGGCATCATCAATCTCGTGACCAAGAGTGGTGGAAATGACTTCTCAGGGTCTCTGGATATTCGCTACCGTGACCAGGATTTTTCTGAGAACGGCAAACATTTCAACAAGGACGAGCAGAAGAGTTCCTTCGAAGATTATTCAGTGACCTTCGGTGGTCCGATTCTTCGGGACAAGCTCTGGTTCTTCGTGTCGGGCGAAGATGTCGATACCAAGTACCAGCCGGAGGGCGCCCTTTTTGACCGCAACTATAAGGGCCAGAATTACATCGGGAAACTGACCTGGCAGATGGTGGAAAATCACCGTGCCGTCTTCAAGGTTTCCGGTGACCCCGCCGAGATTCCGGGCGCCAACGTCAGCCGCTTTGTGATGCCCGCTGCCTCCTATCAGCAGGACCAGGGTGGAACGAACTGGTCCGTTGAGTTGAACTCGGTTCTGACGGACAGTCTCCTGCTCAACGCGAGGGTTGCCATCAACCGCGGTTATATCAACGGCGGCGGCGAGAATAATCCGGATACGATTTCCGGCCACTACAACGAGGATACCTTCATCCAGGACAACAACTACTCTTCCACCTTCAAGAATGATCGAGATCGTGACGAGTACGGTGTCAGCCTGACCTACTTCCTCGATGACTTTGCGGGTTCGCATGAATTCAAGGTGGGTCTCGAGTACAACAAGCTGATGTTCAACGATATCAGCTATTACAACGGCGGCGCTTTCATCTATGACCATGGTGGAGAGAACGAAGACTTCACCGATCTCAACGGCGACGGCTTCAACAACCACTATATGGTTGTGAAGGAACCTGTCGAAACGGCGAAGGATCCCGTGTATTCCGAGGGTAAAATCAGGACTTTCTACCTTCAGGACTCCT